>JBEKKG010000664.1:0-4779 GCA_050010835.1 Planctomycetota bacterium | reverse complement strand
TTCGCCAGCCGGCCCGGCCCCGCCACGCTGTGCTTGCGTGTGCGATGACCAGCAGGACTGCCGCAAAAGTAAGCGGCCAGTAAAAATTGCTGTAGCGGTCCATTGCCAGCAGTTCCCCGGCGACGGGCAGCGCCCCAACAACGAAGGGTGTCACCAGCATGACCAAAGCTCCGGAAACAGCCAGCACGCGGTCGCGCCTGCCCATGAAGCGGGCCGCCAAGCCCCACGCGGCGGCGAAGAGGAAATACAGCCACCAGCGCCAGTGCGCGGCGTAGCCGGAAGCTCCTCCGAGCCGCTCGAAATAGCGCTTCAGCACCTCCGCTTGCACAGGCAGCCGGCTATTGTGCCAGTAAACAGCCAGCCACGGGACCAGGCCCAACACGAAGCTGGCGCCTGCAACCAGCGCCACCCAGCGCGGCAGCTCGCCTCGGACCAGCAGCAGCAGCGCGCCGCAGCAGATCGCCAAGGCCCACGGCAGAGCGGCGTAAAGGCGAATGTAAACCAGGAGCGCCAGAGCGCCCGCAAGCACCACCCAGTTCCGCGCGGACGGCGCGCGCAAGGCCCGGAGATAGAGCGCGGCCATTAGAATTGAGGCGGGGAATTCGATGTTGGTCGGGATGCGCTCGGCCCAGCCGTCCGGCGGTTTTGAGCCCTTGAAAAGCCACGGCTCGCAGGCCATCAGCGCCGTGCCCGCCCAGGCCGCGCCGACGGCCAGGCCGGTCCGCCAGAGGCGCTTTCCCGGCCGCAGGGCCTCCTGGGCCAGGCAGAAGCAAGTGAGAAACAGAACCAGCGGGAAAAGGAAGCGCCAGATCCAGAAGAACTCTATCGCATTCAGCCTCAGCGCCGTGGCACAGCCGCGCAGCAGGTCCTCCAGGAAACGCTGCGAAATCGCCCGTGGTTCGCCAAAGCGGTTTACGGGATTCGCGGCCGTGGTGCCCTGAATCCGCGGCTGGACCAGGTCTGCATACGTGACCTCGTCAAAGGAGTATGCGAAGGTATAGAGCGATCCGTACTTGCCCCAGGCCATCTGGCAGGGGATGAGCCACATTGCCAGCAGAGTTGCCACGCAAGCCCCGGCCATTGCGAATCTGAGCGTGCGCAAACGAACAGTTAGCCACAGAGGACACAGAGAGGATTGTTTTTCCTTATCCATGTTCTCTGTGTTCTCTGTGTCCTCTGTGGCAAAAAGCCGGCCTTGGAAACACTATCCCACGCTACGGACCCGTCAACGCGGACTTCATCCGGAATGCGGGCTTGAAGCATTCGTCAGCGGGTTTGTGCTGTGAGCTGAAGTCGCCATTGAAGGCGCCGCCGTAATCCTTGAGGGGCAGCCTGTTCCAGAAAAGGCAGCCTCTGAACCACGGGACACCCTTGAAAACGCGGGCCACGGCCTTGTAACAATTGGCTTGGGCGTCGAGGTTGACGGGACGGGTCTCCACGTACTCCGAGGGCGCCCTGGCCGGATAGTCCGTCGAACGGTACCCGCATTCCGTGAACAAGATGTCCTTGCCCGTGGCCTGCTGGAGCGCCGCGATTTCACTGGCCCAGTCGCGGCTTTGCGGGTTGGCGCCATTCCAGCCGGCGACGAGGTCAGCCAGCGCGGGAGCCTGAAGGCCGCTCAGCGGGAAGTAAGCATCCAGGCCAATCACGTCCACTAGGTCCCAAAGGCAGGTCTGGTCAGTGCCGGACGCATCCCAGTTGGCCGCGTAGGTGAGCTTGCCGGAGTAGACCTGCCGGATGCCGGCAACGACCTGTTCCCAGGCGGCGCGGTTGTCCCAGCCGCCCAGGCTGCTGAACTCGGTGCCGATGACGAACAGGTCCGCATGCTGCGCCTGCGCCAGGGCGGCATAACGGACGATGAAGGCGCTGTAGGCCGCAAACCAGGCGGCTGTGTCAACTGGCCGGATCTGGCCGCGCCAGGAGCCGTCCGCCACGTCCACGTGAGGCTTGAGGATGACTTTGAGACGCGCAGCCTTCATGGCCTTGATGGTCGCGACGATTTCCTCGGCCGAATGAGTCTTCAGCGGGTCAGGCTGAATGACCACGGCGTTGGGCGCGGGCATGTACTCAGTCGGCACGATCTCGCCGGTGTTGAAGCCGTTGGCGGCCATGGACCTGATGGGGTCCACTATGTCCTCGAACAGGTAGAGGACCTTCGCGCCGGAAGCGGTGGCGGTGTAATACTGCCCGGAGCGGCCGCGGTAGCGGATTGGCGCAGTCTTGGCCGTAAGGCTGCTCCACAGCCTGACGCCCGTGCCGATGGCCGCGCCCTGCAGGCCGCCGCCGCTACTGACCAAGGGATCGTCGGACTGCACGTCCAGCCAGCCGAGGTTATCCACGAGCATGGTGCCGGCCGCGCCGGCCTGGGCCTCCGTGCCGAGGACGAACCTGATGCCGACGGCTGCCACGCTGGCCGGATCGAAAGTGGAAGGCTGCGGCGGCGCAACCAGCGACATGCTTACCAGGTTCCACCTGCCTGCTACCAGCGGCGGCAACGGGTCCTTGTACCGCCAGGCGCTACGCACGATGTTGTGCCAGGCGCTGGAGCAAGTTCCCCAGACTTCCTGGCCGTCCACAATCGTCACGCTCTTGGCGAAAAGCTGCACGCCGTTGGGGGTGCCCGCCCCGTGCGCAAAAGACCTGGGACAATATACGATGGCGCCGAAGACCTTGCCCAGAAGGTTGACGCCGAGAGGCGTGAGGCCGCTGGTGGTCTGGAGGGCGTAGCCCTGCCTCGCGCTGTAGTCGGTGGGATAGCGCAGGTCCAGGGAGACCTCGCCCTGGCTGCAGGTGTCGCTGCCTGAACGGGCATCCACAGTGAGCGCCAGGGAGCCCCTGCTGCGCGGGGGCCGGGGGAAGGAAATGATGTCCGCCTTCTTGATGGCCTGCGCGTTGCCCGCAGTGGCGGGCCGCCAGGCGGTCGAGAACGGAAACGTGCCGGCAGTCCAGTCCACATAGTTGAAGCCGAGGAACTCCCAGGCGGGGAACTCTGAGTTGGATCTGGCCTCAGCCTGCGCCGGCGGCGGCGGAAACTCCGCGGCGCGTGCTGGCGGCGGCAAGAACACTGCGGCAAGGATGAAGCCACAGATGAGAACAGATTCATTTGTGTTCATCTGCATTAACCTGGACTGTTCACCGCAGAGGCGCAGAGAACGCAGAGTAAATTGATGAACCTGGTGCCCATTAGACCCAACTCCCCTGCTGTTCTCTGCGCCCTCTGCGTCTCTGCGGTGAATAATGCGGGTTGAAAACCGCGCACTACCTCCCATATTGGACCAGATTCAACAACAAGCGGTCTGCCGCGGGATGCGCATCCAGGTTTTCCAGGATGTACGGCGTGCTCAAAACAAACCGCCCCGCGCCTGACTTGTACGCGGCCATCAACAGGCTGCAACCGTAGCCGTTCGGGTACTCATAGTACCCTGAGGCGAACGCCGCGGCGAGGGTTTCCTGCGGTGTGTCGAGCTTTTCGAAGACGTCATGCGGGATCACGGGGCCGTAGTAGTCCCAGTCCATGATTCCCGGCCCCTGGAGCCCTGCGAAGACGGGGCTGCGTTTCGCCACGCACTCCTTGTGATACAGCCAATCGTTGAACCCGCGGCAGCGGCCCTTGCTCTGCAGCGGCAGCCACTGCATGGCGGCCTTGCCCTCGCGGAACGGCTTGGCGCTGAGGAAAATCACGGTTGAGCCTTGGGCCAGGCGTTGCGTCAGGGCCTCCCAGGCCTTGGGGTTCGTCTCCGCATCCGCGGGCTTGCCCACCAGGACCAGCTCGCGTTGCGCGGGCGCGGTCGCGTCGAGCTGCCGGCAAGCCAGCCCGCGCGCGGTCAGCCAGTCCTCAGCTTTCTTCTCGACGCCCCACAGAACCACCTCGCCCTGCGCGCGGGGCAGCGCCGCCGCATCGGAGAGATAAAATGCCAGCCGCCCGCCCGTGGGCGCGCCGCCGCTTTCAAGGCTTGCGGCGAAAACGTACCGCCCGGCCGGCGCTTCCAGTTTGATGGTCTCGCGGATGGCCGGCACGGCCAGCGGCGCCGGGTCGGGAATCTTCACCACGGCTGTCTTCTCCCACACCACGCCGTTTTCGCCGCAGACGCGGAAGCGCGCGGGGTAGTCGCCGGGCCGGAGCGCGTCTTCGGTGGCCAGCACGGCCTCAACGGTGAACGTGTGCCCTGAGTAGCCGTGCGAAGGATCCACGAAAAGGCACCAGCGCAGTGGCGACCAGCCGTCGCTCACGGCATCGAAGGTGCCCGGCTTCCATTCGCGCCAGAACGTCCACAAGCCTTCGCCGGTGATGGCGTGATCGAGGATGCCCGTCAGGTTGAAGCCGCAGAGCTTCGGGTTGGAGCGGATCAGATCGAAGCCCAGCGTGCGCTGCCGCGAGTGCAGGCGCTGGCTCTCGCGCAGCAGGTCTTCAGGGAAAGGGTACACGCCGTCAAAGCCCAGGCGCTTCCAGTCGGCGCAGAGCGCCTCGCTTTGCGCGCGCAACATCGCCGCATCCATCAGGTCCGGGCGCGCGCCCGCCTGCTCGAAGTGCCGCCATTCGCTGATGACGTTCATCATGCTGCCGATGCCATATTCGGAGAGAAAGACGGGCTTGGTCTCGCGTCCCAGCCCGCGGATGAAATCGCACGTCTGCGCCGTGTGCGGCGTCGCGGGATAGACGTGCGCATCCCCCGGGTGGCCAACGTAGCCGCCGGGTTGCGGGCCCTTTGGAACAGCCTTCACCTCCGGCCCTTCGACGCCCCACACCGGCTCCCAGGCGTTGCTGCCCGGATTGCTCAC
>JBEKKG010000663.1:0-4798 GCA_050010835.1 Planctomycetota bacterium | reverse complement strand
CAGCAAATGTACCGCGGGCGTCCCGCCCGCCCGTGGCAGGCCGGCAGGGCGCGAGGACGAAGGCGGGCGGGACGCCCGCGGTACGCTCTGGGCCACGCATTTACTGACATGCACCCCCCGTGCCCGTTGTCCTGGAATACGGCTTTCGCCCCGAGCGGGGCCATATTATACTCTGTCATACAGGCAGGGACTGGCCATGCCCCGCGGAGTCGCAGGGCCTGCGGCGCGGACGACAGCGGATACCAGGGGGAGATTTTCTCATGACGGCCACCGCCACGCATTCCTTTCGTGACCGATTCGCGATGCCAGCGCTCCTCTTGCCATTGCTCCTTTCCACCCTCGCGTCACGCACTCTCGCATTTGATAAGAAAGGAACGGTCTCTACCACGAACGGCTCTCAGGCAGACGTGAAGGCCGCCATCGAGGACGCCAAGGCGGGCGACACGGTCATGATTCCGCCCGGGACGTTCACCTACGGCGCGAACGGCGATTGCATCGCCATTAACAAGGCCATCACGCTCGCCGGTTCCGGAAGAAAGACCACGACCGTCGTCATAGCCGATACGTCGGGCATGTGGACCAATGCGGCCATCCGGCTCAATGGCGGGCCGACCGTGAGGGACTTCACCATTACGGGTTCTGCGGCGGATGAGCGCGCGCCGTTCGCAGCGGGCGGGGCGAACGGCTGGCGCATCACGAACATCGAGTTCAACCAGGTGAAGTCCAGCTACTTCCTGTATGCCCACGGTGTCTTTGGACTGGTGGACAACTGCACGCTCAATGGCGCGGCAGGCAATGCAGAGCTCATCTTCACCCGCGGCCCGGAGAACGCGTGGCAGACTGACGATACGCTCGGAACGGCGGACAACGTGTACATCGAAGACTGCATCATCAACGGGCAAGGGTACGTCTGCGATATCAACAGCAACGGCAAGGCCGTGGTGCGCTTCTGTACCATCACCGGGCCGATCAAGGTGGACGGCCATGGCAAGGCGTCCAATACCCCGCCTCGCGGCGTCCGGCACATGGAGATCTATCACAACGTGTGGACAAGCAACAACCAGGCCGGTTGGTTGACCGTTGAGATGCGGGGGGGCACCGGACACATCTTCTCCAACACTGCCGCACGCGGCACCTTCATGCTGCGCGATTACGCCATCTGCGCCAAGTGGCCGAATTTCGGGGGATTCAAGACGCCAAAAGACTACCCGATTGACGATCAGATCGGCACGGGGAAAGACCCGAAGGTGGGGGGTAGTGAACCCATGTACGTCTGGAACAACCGCTTGACCAATGGCGCCCCGTGGACGAGATATGACAGCGAGGCCGCTGCCGCGGCAAAGGCGCTCAATGGCGGTGTGGCTTTTCGTGACTCGGACTTGATCGCCCAAGACCGGGATTTCTTCAGCGAGGTCAAAGGGTTCGATGGCTCCAGCGGCATGGGCCTGGGGACCAGGGCGCAGATGGATGCGCTCAAACCCACTCGTGCCAAGGTGGGGTTCTGGGTGACCGATGAAGGGAAGTGGAACAGCAAGAACGCCGGGCCGGACGGCAGGCTCTACGTGTGGAGCGGCAAGGCGTGGACGCTGAAATACACCCCCTACACCTACCCACACCCACTCAGGGCCAAGGATGACAAGAATCCGTCGAAGCCATGATCACCCGTGCCCGGTGTGCTACGCTGGACGCAACATCCATAGGTGAAGAGCCTGGACAACGGCCCTCATCCATGCGAGGAGACTTCGTGTACTGGCGCAGATTTGGGCCTGTCACTGAAAAGGATAAGCCGATGATGCACAAGCACGCTCGGACGATGGCCGCCATGCTCTGCTGCGGTTTGGCCGGCTGCGCCTGCGCAGCCACGCCCCCGGACCTCAAAGAATGGCAGACCGAAGGCGACGTCAGTCTCGATCCCGGCCGCTCGCACGCGGAAAACCTCCCGTCGCTCAAAGTCGGCCCTGGCGGCAAAGCTGTCAAACCCCTGCGCGACCAAGACGGTTCCGGGCGCGTGAGCCTCTGGATCTACGACGACAAAAGCGCCCCTGCCGATCCGAAAACCAAACGCGCCGGCCCCCGCTGGGGTGTCATGCAGAGCAACGGCACGCCGCTCATTGTGGGCATTCTCTATGCCCCGTACCTGGGCGGCGATACCGGCTATGCCTCTTCCGACATCGCTCAGCAGCCTTACAACCAGGTTCAATGGCTGAGCGTCAGGCGCGACGAGGCCGGGTGGAAGAAGTGGGACTTCGTCTTCGATCCCGAAAAAGGCGCCACCATTCTGGTCAACGACAAGCCGATCAAGAACTTCGACTGGAATAAGACCCAAGTCGGCGGCTTCTCGGGCGTGGTAATCTATGGAGACGAAGCCAAAGGCCCGGCGCCGCAAACGATCTGGGCCGCCGACATTCAAGCCGAACTGGGCGGACCGATGAAGGTCAAAGTTGCGCCGCCGCCGCCACCGCTCCCGATCCTGCCTGAGAAAGATCCCGCCGCCGAAACGCCGCCCGTCAAGTTCCTCGACGCCGTGGCCGGCAAGCACCCGCGCCTGCTGCTGAACGCGGAGCGCCTCCCGCAGTTGCGCGAGTTCTTCAACAGCGAGGGCGCCAAGCTCTACCGCGAGCAGATGCTTGGCTTCCTTCCCGGTTGCGCCCTGCCGCAGGACCGCAAGCTGGACATTGCCTGGGGCCAGGAGGCCGGGTTGCAGAAGCTGCCGACCGCGGCGCTCCACTATGTGCTGACCGGCGACAAAGCCTCGCTGGAACGTTCCGTGGCCTTCCTCAAATGGGTTGCAGCCACCGCCAACTGGACCGTGGGCGGCGAGCCGGCCGTGCCGGACACGGCTGAGGCTTACACGCAGGTCCTCGAGAAGATGAAGAAGATGGGTCCTGCCGCCGAGAACAACAGCGACACCACCGCCGCCTTCACTATGGTGGGCGCGGCGCTCACCTGGGACTGGCTCTACAACGATCTGGATCCGGCCTTCCGCGAACAGTTCCGCCGGATTCTCTGGGAGCACGCCCGCGCCATGTACTACGGCGGCCATTTGGGCGCCAACCCCGGCGGCAATTACTGGCGCGGGGTGCCGATGTACAACCACCGCTGGTTCCGCGATTGGGGCCTGGCGCTCGCCGCTCTGGCCACGGGGGAAGGCAAACCCGAAGAGCAGTGGCTGCTGGGGAAAATTGAGGCCGAGCTGCAATTCATGGCCGCTTGGCTCCCGCCCGACGGCAGCCAGCACGAAGGCCCCGGCTATGGCTCCAGCTCCGGCGCGCTGGGCATGACGTTCCAGGCTAACGACGAATGCCTCGGCACGCGTATGCTCGACAAACCGTTCTTCAAGAACGTGGCGTTCTTCTCTCTGCAGGAGTCCGCGCCGGGCATGAAGGAAGCGTTCTACTTCGCCGATTGCTTCGACAAGGCGCTCAGCGTGCATTCCTTCTACCTGAAGACCGCGTCCCGCGAACGCCGGCTCGACGAACTCGACGGCATCCGCAAGTACCTCGTCAAGGCTGCGGCGAAGTGGGGCAGTAAGGAGTCCGCCTGGCTGGCGCTCCTTTGCGACGCCCCCGCCTTGCAGGGCGGCGATTTCACCAAGCTGCCGCAGACTGCTTTCTTCCCCGACCTCGGCCTGACGATTCTGCGCGAGGACTGGTCGGATCAGGCCGTGGCGGCGCTCTTCAAGTGCGGTGTGCCCGGCGGCATTACACTCAATTCCTGGCGCCCGGTTGCCAAGACTGCCGACGGCAAACTACCGTACATCAATGTCGCCCACGATCACCCCGATGCCAACTCGTTCACGATCTGGGCCGACGGCAACTATGTCGCTGAGACCAACCGCTACCCGCTGGGCCCCGGAAAACTTTCGACGGGCAACAATACCATTCTCATCAACGGCCTCGGCCAGGTTCCGGACGGCCGGTCCGAAGGCGACGATTGGTGGCAGCCCTCCGGCTCCGATATGACCGGCATGGCCAGGATCACGGCGTGGAAGGACGCCGGCGAAGTCGTTATCGCCGAAGGCGAAGCCGCGGGCTCTTACCTGCCCTACACGGACAACAAGAGCAAGAGGTCCCGGCCGGCGCTGGACCGCTTCCGCCGGACGTTCGTCTGGGTCAAAGGCGGCTACATCCTGGCACTCGACGACATTCGCGCGCCCAAGCCGGTCGAAGTCACCTGGCTGATGCAGGGCGCCAAGCTGGAACCGCTCGACGAAAAGCAAGGCAAGTACCGGCTGAGCAAGGAAGCCTCGCAGTGCGAGTTCCAACTGCTTTCAGACGCGGCGCTCACAGCGAAGATCGGCGTCTCGACCGCCAACAACCACAAGAAGCTGATGAACTGGCAGCAGTTGCAGGCCAGTGCCGAAGGCCAGGCCGTGCGCTTTGCCAGCATCTACGATCCGTGGCACAGGAAGGATCTGAAGCTGGCCTTTACGCCCGAGGGCGCCGACAAAGCCACGCTCACCGTCAGCGGCAACGGCATCCACGATACCTGGACTTGGCAGGCCGCGGCGGGCAGATTCGCTGCCGCCACGCTGCATGGCGTCCGCCAAGGCGGGTTCGACGTTACTGTGGATGCCAAGACCGGCGCGCCGGCGAACGAGTAAAGATGGGTGCATGGCGGATTCGGCGCGCCCCCTCTCCCCTTGCGGGAGAGGGCCGACGTGAGCGAAGCGAACGCGGGGAGAGGGGTGTCGTACCCCTCCCCCTGCCCCCTCCCGCGAGGGGAGGGGGGAAAACGGCCCGCCTAAAGTGTCATGCACCCAGTGAGTTCTTCTTGCCGCCCCAGAAGCAACGTCCCC
>JBEKKG010000662.1:0-4811 GCA_050010835.1 Planctomycetota bacterium | reverse complement strand
CTATCACAGACCCATATTTTCGGCAAGGAATTTACATCGTCAAGCAGCATGACAGAGACAAAGAGCGGTATTTTCGGTTATTTGAAGATCATTACGGCGATTGCTATCTGTACCCGTTACTGGAGGTGCGGATATGATTGGAAACTTCACTGAGGCTATCCGGCAGGCCACCGGGGGCGCTCCTTCCCTTTCCGAGATCATACCCGGCAAACTGATACGCTTTGCCACCAGCGACCGGCGCGGGGATGAGGCCGGATGGTGTAAACTGTTCGATGACGGCGAAGGGGGCGTTTTCGGTTGCTGGCGTCAAGGCATTTCCGAAACCTGGCAGGTAAACAGGACCCGGACACCGGGAGAACAGACCGCTTTCTTGCTTCGAGTGAAACACGCCAGAGAAGAGGCGGCGAAGATCGAGGCCGAACAGCGGGGGGAATGCCGGAAGAAATCGGTGGAACTATGGGAGAAGAGCCGGGACGTCGAAGCGAAACACCCTTACCTTGTGGCAAAGAACGTCAAACCCTATGGCACCAAGCAGTTGAAAGAGTTGTTGATTGTGCCTGTCAAGGATGCAAGCGGCACCCTTCACGGGCTGCAGTTCATCTTCCCGGACGGTGAAAAGAAGTTTAAGACCGGCACTGCGGTTGCCGGAATGCTTTGCACGGAGGACGGCGGCGCCTACAATGCCACGGGATCAGGCCGGCGGAGCGGCTGATGGCTCGTCATCCAGGAAAGCCCAAAACGTGAATCCCCTGCTCATACAGAAGGCGCTCGACAAGCTGCGGCCAGGCTGGCGCAACCGCAAAGCCAAGCAGAAGAGTCCCTGGAACCTCGTGTGCATGCTCGTCGGGTTGGGGCTCCTGCCAGTCCTCTGGTATGCCCTGTTCCAGGCGGCGTGGGGCTTGCATGTGCAACTGTACCCGGAGCATGGCGCCCTGAAGAAGGAGTTCTGGAGCGCAGGCATCTCGCTCCGGGCGTTCATACCGAGCTTCCTCATGCTGATGCCGCTCAGCGTCCCCGCGACCATGGCCGCGCTCCTTTCCGCGAATTGCCTCATGTGGCTCATCCCAGCGGCTCGTCGCACGATGGAGGCGGAAGCGGCAGGCGATCGAGAGATGACTTTTTCAGGCTCGAACGCCGGCTTGATCAAGTGGGGCGGCGTCGCCTCGGCAGCCTGCATCATCCTGTCTATGATTGGCCTTGCCACTCTCAAGAGCCTGAAATGACGAAGGAACCATGAGCGGCGCAGCGCGCTCACCTTGATTTGCCAGGTCCGCGGGCTGGCGCTGGACTCTTGCCGCGCAGCCGGAGCGTCGGGGACGGCGGTTTCAGCGAATCGTATTGGCTGGGGATGAGAAAGTCTTGGTAGGCGTTGCGTCCTGGCAGGAAAAACGCCGGCACCCGCCCGCCAGCGCAGGGCTTCGCTGGCGTGCAGGACATCTATGGGATTGTAGTTGTTGGTCAACAACGGCTTCCGATGTCAGGGTCTTTCACCCCTGTAAATCCAGGCGGTGTTATGAGACGGAACTGCGTTGCAGTCGAAGCCGCCAAAATAGAACGCATTGCCGCGATCTTCCGCAAAGGGAGATGCCGCGATGGCCCGCACGGCGACCAGCGTTGGCTTGGCCGGGTCTGCGACTTCGGCCAATTCGTAGCGGATCGTTTGCCCTTGCGCATGGCGGATGAAGTAGCGGGCTTCGGCGGCAAAATAATGGTGGACACTCTCCTTGACAAGCACCCGCAGCAGGGGTGGCGGCGTGGCTTCCATCACTGCCCGCGGATAGCTCGATTCAAAGCCAAACAGCCAGACCAACTCGCCCGTTCCCGGCATCTTGTACGGCATGAATTCGTTGTAAGCTGAGAGCGCGAAAGGAACTCTGACACCCAGCGACTTCGTCATGAAGGCGGGAATGTCCAGTTCCACCGTTTCCTCAAAGCCAGCCGCCGGGTCAATCCGCCGTACTCTGCTTAACGCCGCGACCAGGAGCGCCTCACCATGGCCTGACGGATTGGGCACCGCCGTCAAGCCGCGGACGCCGCAAGGGCTGGTTTCCTGTGGGCAAAAATAAGCCTGCCGCCAGGAGGGACTCGCGCCATCAGTGCGCTCATAGATGTGGCGCGAAGTGGCGCCATAAAGTTTGCCGTTGCAAGTGCAGAAGCCCATCGCTCTTTCGCCTTCTGGAATCTGCATCTCCGGCGCCTTTTCCCAGCGAATGCGGCCGGGAACGCTCGGATCATAAACCCCGCTGAGCATGCCGAGTTTGTCTGTGCCCGCAAAGACACGGTCAATCCCCGTGACTGTGTCCCGGTGCAACCCCATGGCGCGCGTGCTGGCATGTGTTTCGGACGTGCCCAGCGTCATGGGAACCCATTCTCCGTTATCGTCGTTGCGCGAATAGATACTTACCGGCCCGCTTGCGACATCCGGCGCCGCCAGCAACAGAGTCCTCTCGTCAATGCGGTTGCCTTTGCCGTCGGTGCCGAAAGTGGCTGTCATCAGACAACATAATCGCACATTCCTCACGCTGAACTGGTGCTCTACCCGCCACTGGCCCTTGGGCGAACCAAGAACGAGCACCTGGCAAGCCTTGGGCACTGCCGGGTCTTTCTCCATCCAGAGGCTGTTGGAAGCGTAGAGCCGGCCTTTGTATGGCACGAGATTCATTATCTCCGTGCCGGTGACTGACTGTCCATCGGCATCCTTGAAGCCAGCGCGCATGGAAAGCTGGTAGGAAAGCGGGCCGAAGGACGAGCCGACTGTTTCTCCGCATAGGGCGGTAACGGCGAGAATGGCGACGCAGAAGGGGAGCAGGCTCGGCGCCGTCATAACCATTGGCTCCTTCTGGTTCATTAACTGAAATTTCCCGAATGAGATGTTTCTGGCGACCGCCGCCAGCCTTTTCCATGATCCTACCACATCCCGAAGAGATGATCCAGGATGGTGCGATAGAAGTCCTCTGCCATTGGCCGACTCCAAGTCCGCTGGCGGCACGATACCTTGTCCCGTCGGCGAATCAAGCCCGCAGCGAGGGAGGCGTGGCGCCGGGAAGGCGGACCCGCAGGCGACGGCGTTTCCCTAGTTCGCCCCGGAGCCAGGAGGCACTGCCGAGCCTGGCAGGCTGCCGGCGAAAGCTCCGTCGAGGCCGGCTGCGCGGCATGCTCCTTCTCGACCACTACCTTGACGGTCGCCTCCCGGTCCCGGCGGGCGGAGGCAAGGATCGGCGTCTGCAAGGTTGCGAGGCGCCCCAGTCCCCGGCGCGGGGCGCGGGGCTTGGGACAAGGAGGCGACGGCGATGCCTCCTCGACTCGTTCCCGAGATGCCAGGGAGCGGCGGGCGCGCAGACCCTACGGTGCTTTCTCGATGATGGCGATGTAGTGCGGCCCGCGCGCATACAGGTAGTGACGCACACGCCAGCCCGTGCCAATGAGTATCTGTTCCATTTCTGTTTGGGAGACATTCAGGTAATCGAACCAGGGCGTGCAGAAGGTCCTGTAGCGGACTCGCAAGCGCAGCGCGCCGGCCATGCGCCCACGTGCTTGGTTCAACTTGTGGTAGGCGACATGCCGCGGTTCCTTGACCTTGTACACGTCGCAAGACTCGGCAATTATCCTGGCGTTGGGCGTGGTAACGACATGCAGCCGCTTCAGCAGGCATTGCGCCTTGCGTGGGGACTCAAAGAGGCCGAAGTTGTTGCCAAGCATCAGCACGGTGCCGAACTTGCCCAGTCTCGGCCCAACGCGATCAAGCGGCATCACGCGCGCGTCCCTGACTCCGCGCGCTTTGGCGGTTTTCACTGCCAGGGGTGAGTTGTCTATGCCCACCACCCTGTGTCCCCGCTTCTGAAGATAGAGAGCGCAGCGCCCAGCGCCCACGCCGACATCGAGCACGCGGCCGGACACGTACTTCATTGCCCGTTGCTCATGCCGCAACCACTTGTTGAACTTGGCAAAGAAGACCGGCATACATGGCCCCGCTTCAACGTTCCCATCATCGCGCTCAACGACCAAACAAGGCCTGCCACCCTTCATATGGGCATGGAGCAGTTGACCGAATGCATCTTGATGCGGCTTAAGCATGGCATAGCCCCCTGTGCAAAGGCGGCCGGCACATGTTCGCCCTTCTCAGCCCGCCCGCCACGAGCATCAGCACGATGGCCGTGCTAAAGTGGTACTGAAACCACGAGCGTTTCCCCGGCTGCTCGCTCATAGCACCTTCCTGTCCCGACACACGCTCCAGAGGAACGCGCAACCAAGCACCAGCGTCAGCCAGAACTCGGGGAGCCAGGCGAGACCCCACCATGATTCGGGCCTTCTCCGCACGTAAAGCGCCGCGTTCTCAGATTCGTCGCCCATGATAAGGCGCTGGCCATCATGTGACCAAGTGACGTTCCAGACGCAGTTTCTCCCGAGGAAGGGCGCAAGGGCGGCGCCATCGGGAAAGGTGCGGGTTAGCGCCCCCGCATTGGCATCCCCACAGGTAACCATTCGTGTTGCACCCGGATCCAGGAAGGCCGCCCCAAAACGTTGGGGGTATCCGCCGGCCGAGGCAGGAAGGCGGCAAGGGCCGGGGAACCGTCCCGGCCCTCGTCCTTGCCGCCGGTAGCATTGCCGGAGCCTACCTCTTGTACAGCCGCCTGAGCCTCTCCAGCTCGGCGATTGCCGTCCCGATGGCGTTGGACAGGTAGTTGGCGGCGACCGGGTCGAGCGCCGGGGCTACCGGGGCGGCAACCTTCGCCGGCCGGCCTCGCCTCCTTGGGGCCAGGGCAGCGACCGCCGCCTTGGCCGGCGCCGCCGCCTTGGCCTTCTTCCTGGAC
>JBEKKG010000661.1:0-4815 GCA_050010835.1 Planctomycetota bacterium | reverse complement strand
CGCGCCGCGCGATGGCCTCGAACTCCTCCATGTTGTATGCGATCCCGCCGCCGGTGCCGCCCAGGGTGAAACCGGGCCGGATGACGCAGGGCAGGCCGATCTCCTGGGCCCGGCGCAGGGCGTCTTCGAGCGTGTGGGCCGTGCCCGAGCGCGGCAGGTCCAGGCCCGCGCGCCGGATCGCCGCCTTGAACTCCTCGCGGTCCTCAGCCTTGCGGATGGCCCGCTCGTCGGCGCCGATCAACTGCACGCCGTACTGCTTGAGCACGCCGAGTTCGCAGAGGCGGATGGCGGTGTTGAGGCCGGTCTGGCCGCCGAGGGTGGGGAGCAGCGCGTCCGGCCGCTCCAGCTCGATGATCTTGGCCACCGCTTCGGGCGTGACGGGCTCGATGTAAGTCCGGTCCGCCATCTCGGGATCGGTCATGATGGTGGCAGGGTTGGAGTTGACGAGGATGACGTAATAGCCTTCTTCCTTGAGCGCCTTGCAGGCCTGAGTGCCGGAGTAATCGAATTCGCAAGCCTGGCCGATAATAATAGGCCCTGAACCGATGATCAGAATCTTCCGAATGTCTGTCCGTTTCGGCATCTATCCAACCAGGTGGCGCAACTCCCTGCCTTGCGCGGCGATGACTGCAAGCGCTTAGTCTTATCGCTGGGGCGCGCAATTCAAGTCCATATCGCTATTAGGCGTGAGGCAGGGTGCGGGACAGTTTCGGCGGGCTGTTTTTCCCCCTCCCCTCGCGGGAGGGGGTAGGGGGAGGGGCATGACACCCCTCACCCCGCGTTCGCTTCGCTCACGTCGGCCCTCTCCCGCAAGGGGAGAGGGGACGCGCCGAAACTGTCCCGCACCCCGTGAGGCAGCAGGCTCTAGGCACTGGGCACACAGGGTGAGGAGGCATGCCTGATGCCTAAAGCACAATGCCTAAAGCCTTATGCCTTACGCTGGCTTGTCGCTGACAATCCGCTCCGGGTCCCGAATCAGCAGCGGCAGGTCGTTGGTGACGGTGGCCCAGAGCAAAGATAGGTCTATGTCGAAGTAGGCGTGGACAAGCCGATTCCGCATGCCGATCATCTCGCCCCAAGGCAAGTCCGAGAACTTGGCGCGTGTGTCCTCGCCCACGCAGGCGGCCGCCTCACCTATGATCTCGACACACTTGAGCAGGGCAAGGGTGAGTTGCTTGTCGCGTTGCAGATCGTTCTCGGCTTTGCCGGCAGTGAACGCACGCGCGTCCCGCGCGGCGGCGAGCATATCCTGAAGTCTGAGAGCGTCATCACGCCGCGACATACGCAGTCAGTGCCTCCCTCAGGACTTCCTCCCGGAAGGCCGCATGCAATTCCCCAGGGGTGCGCAAATCCACGGCACGCCCCAGCATGGCGGTAAGTTCATTCGCCATGCGCGCCATCGCGAAATAGCCCACTTGCACTCCAGGCCGAAACTCGACCAGCATGTCCACGTCGCTGTCGGGCCGGAAGTCGTCCCTGAGAATGGAGCCGAAGAGCGCCAGACGGCGAATACCGTTCGTCTGGCAGAAAACCGCGAGGCGTTCCCCTGGTATATCGAGACCATGCAGGCTCATGGTGCTTAATGTAGCAGGGCCGTCTCGCAAAAGCAAGATGCCCGCCTAATGCCTAAACCCTAATGCCTCTCGTCCTACGTTCCATCGTATGGGACGACTTGCAGAGGACCTTGCGCGGCGTACTGCCACTCCCACTCGCCTGCCGGGTCCTCCACCAAGCCGGCGGTGGCCCGCTTGAATTCGTCCTCGCTGAGCGGTGCGGCGGCCACTGGGGCGCCTGGCGCGGGCTCAAGCTCAATCAGTCTGGAGGCCAGAGCGGCAGGTTCAGCCGGCGCGGCCGCGGCCGCGCCTTGGGCTGCGGTCCGGGCCTCATAATCTCCTATGGACTCCGCGACCGTATCGGCCACAGGCAGGCTGGCAAGCAGATCGAGCAATTCCTCAGACCGTTCCCCCTCCGGCGCGGTTCCCTCTGCAAAGAAATGGCTGTCAGGGACGGCCTTCAGCTCGGCCATGCCGGCCATGGAAGCGCGCCGGGGAGGCGCGCGCAGCGGCGCGGCCGGCGCGACCTCCTCCATTGCCTCTTCGCCTTCCGTGGGCACTGCCAGGGCTCCGGCCCCGCCGAGGTCCAGCTTGTCCAAGTCAACGTTGGCCCTGGCCTCCTTCTGCACTTGAGGCTTGGTGGCTTCATTGATCCACAGGTAGGACGACTTGCGATCCTTCGGCACAATCATTTCGGCACGGGACTCATCGAGCTCGTCGAGCCCTTCGACCTTCGCGCCAGGGGCAGGCTCCGGCGCCTGGATGCTCCGCTGGCGCGCCTCGGGAACCGCAGGCGGCCCCACCGGCAAGACGGACCCCATAGCGGGCGTCTCATGCGCCAACGGGCGCCCCGAACCGGTGGCTCTGGGCGGGGCGGCTTCCGCAACCACCTCGCCCGCGCCGGGCGGCGCTTCCTCCGGCGCGGGAGGCCCGGGGGCCTCCTCAACCGGCGGTTCCGGAGCCGGGCCGGCATCCGGGCCGGCGGGGGCGCTCGGGCCTGGTAATTCTCCGGCCGTTTCCGGCGCACTCCCGCCATAGGTGCGTTCGATCAGTTCGTGGATTTTGGGCCAAGGGGCCTTGAAGGACTTGACCTTCAACTTGGCCTGGTCCTCGATGAGCAGGATGGCTTTGCGATTGAGCGGATTGCCCATGACGACACAGAGCATCCCGCCCAACTTCTCGAACGGGCACAGGCGCTCGGCATCGCACAACTCCCGCGGCACCATGTCCGCCACTTCGGCCGCCACCAGCAGTTCCTCGCACTTGACGTCGGTGACCTGGACCTGCTTGAGCAACGCGGCCTGGATGGCCTGCATGGAGCAGGCTTCCAGCTCGCGCAGAATCTGGCCCAACAGCCCGCCCCGCTGTTCCTGGAGCTTCAAGGCCTGCGCGATCTGTTCGGCGCCCACGTCGCCGTTCTCAAGCAGCAACTGGCCGAGTTGCTTGGAGCGCATCGAGAAACGCGTGGAACGCCGGGATGATTCAGCCATCTTCTATGCTCCGCCCTCCCTCTACCCCCTCCTGCAAGGGGCGGGGGCACGCAAAAGTTGCAGCCTTATTTCTGCAGGATCTTGATGAGTGTGAGCAGGTTGCCGCCCGAGGGATTGGGGCGATGCTCCACCGTATCCATCGCCTTAACCACCGCCGCGAAACCGCTGTCCGAATGAATGCTGCCGTTAGGGCCGAAATCAAAGGGCTTGCCATAATCGCTGATCCTGACCGTCAAGGCGTTGCCGCTGGCGGAAATCAGCATGTGGAAGACACTGTTGACATCGCGATCGTAAGCCCGCTCGATGACATTCGTGCAGGCGCTGGCGATGGCCTGGGCAATGCCGTCCACGGAATTGCCGTTGAAGCCCAGGCCGGCGGCGCACTTGCCGGCCAACTCGGCCACGCTCGCCGCGACCTCCGGCTTGCACGGCACGGTGACGGCCACCGGGCGGGTCTTCTTCAGTGCGAAGAACCGCGGATGCCCCGTGGGCTCCATGGAGAGCACCACCCCGCAACGCGGGCATTTGTAACGGCCTGGAGCAGGCACGTCCAAAGTGACCCTGCAGCGCGCACAGGCACATTGTAACGGAAAAGCAATGGCCGGCGGCGCCGCGGGCGCGGCGGCAGGCGCAGCGGGTGTTGCGGCAGGCGCGGCGACGGGTGCGGCAGGCGCAGCCGGAACGTCGCCCGCGGCCGCCGGCGCAGCCTTGCCCGCAAAGGAACGCAACGCAGCGGCTTCGTCAGGTACGATGGTGAAGAGCGCATTGAAACCCAGCATTTCCATGACCAGCAGGACCTTGCTGGGGACACGGCAGAAGGCGATATGCCCGCTGATGCTTTCGAAGGTGTCGGAGTATTTCAGAAGCGTGCCCAGTCCGGTGGAGTTGATGTACTTGACGCTGGCACAGTCGAGGACCAGGTTCTTGGTGCCCCTGGCAACCAGCTTGTCCATCACTTCCTGAAACTGCTGGATGGTGGAGGAGTCTATGGAGCCGTCTACCTCAGCCAGGATTGCCGTTACGCCCTCGGGCGACTTAATGGGCTTCACGCGAAACTCTATGCTTGCCATGACAACCTCACCCCAATCCCGCCACTGCCCCCACGCACTCCGTTCGCCTCCCGGCCCCGCAACGGGCCGGGGGGTCTGGACCTAGCTCTTGCGCACATATTTCGTCAGCGTAATCTTGTTGCCGGCGCCGTTGTACCCCAGCTTGTCCACGCACTTCATCATGAGCATGATGCCCAGCCCGCCATGCTCGCCGGCCTGATTGCGGTCCCGCGCCTTCTCGACCGGATTCACAGTGGCCTCGCGGCTGATGTAGAGCTGGGTGTCGAAGCCTTCACCCTCATCCTGCACCGAGATGGTGACCTTTTCGCGGTCCAGCATATACTGGACGTCAATGCAGCGCTCCTCGTTGCTCTTGTTGCCGTGGCGCGCGGCATTGTCCGCGGCTTCCCGGAACGCCACGGCCAGGGCCGCCGCCGCTTCCTCAGCCAGGCCGCTGGACTGCAAGACCTGGTTCACCAGATCGTTGGCGCGCTCGATGGCGGACTCCTTGGTCTGCAGCCGGAAATGCACCACCTGCTCGAAATAATTCCGCTCCTCGGTACAGCGCGCCAGTTCCGATTCGGCCAGTTTTACCAGGTTCGCCAGCTCAAAAGGTTCAGAGATGTACTCGTCGGGCAGCACCTCCAGGCCGGCAACTTTCTTCGGATCCTTGCCTTCGCTGAGGATGCCGACCACCGCGGTCATGCGCGTTTCCTTGCCTTG
>JBEKKG010000660.1:0-4816 GCA_050010835.1 Planctomycetota bacterium | reverse complement strand
GAACGGTTTGGGCGCCCATTCAAGTCCACCGTTAGGCAGGACCTTGGCGTGCGTTTCCTGCCAGGAATACTCCGCGGCAGCCGCGGCGCCAGCGATGACGATAGCCAGCGCGACGATCTTCAACTTGGACAACAAGGACATGTTTTCCTCCTTTGCTCTTGGCAGGCACAGTTTGCATGAATATGCGGCTGTATCACAAGCATGGCCTGGCGATACGGCTGAATACACCGCATCCGGCATTAGCGCACCAGCGATTCAAAGTTAACCCACGCTGGTGTGCCGAGCTTGGGCTTGACGATTTCGCCACGGGCCTGCGCCCCTTCCTCATGGTAGGCGCCGTAGAAGTTGCTGCCACAGTCCAGCCAAAGCGTGATCCGCCGCAATTCTTCTTTAGTCAACACCAGCTCATGGTGCGGCTGCGAGAGGTGCTTGTAGAGTTTGGAAGCCCGCGCGCCCTCCTGGCCGGGAATGGAGATGAGCCAGCCACGCGCATTCCGCTGGCTATCCAGTGTAGCCCAGGCCAGGGGTTGAAGATTCTTGAAAGCCTCGGACCAGCCGTTCGCGACAAACCGATTGCCGTGCAGGCCGGGGGCTTTGGGAGAAACTTCGTGGCATTTTACGCATTTCGCGTCCAACACCGGCTGCACCAGCCGCGGGAAGGTCAAGGGATAGGAACCTGCCGGCTCGGGCCTTAGCGTAGACGGTGGCCGGCGCAACGCCAGGGGCACGCCGGCGCCGGTCCGCAGCGCACTGTTCTTGGATTCGTGGCAGCCGACGCAACTCAGGGTCTCGCCGGGATGCAGATACGTGGCTGACCGCATACTCTGCACAGCCAGACCGTTTGCGTCCAACGCTTGAAAATACACGCTGGCGCCGGTAGGCATCCGGAAATAAGCGCTGCCGTCCTCTTCCACCGGCGCGGTGCCAAGCACTCCGCGCGCAAGCGACTCGGTGCCAATACCGATGTTGGGCTTATCCAGGTACGGGTTGTCCTTGGGAAAGACGTTCACCACCCGCAATTCCTTGATCTTCACGCCCTTGGGCCAAGGTTGTTCGCTGGCATAGATGTCCGCGATCAGCACCGTTCCCAACGCAAGGTCCGTCCCCGGCTGGCTGTCCGTCCTGGCCTGGGCAGTACCGGAGGGGAGCACCGGCGGACACGGCCGGGCTTTCAACGGGATAGGGGCGAGGCAGCCGATCTCGGGATCGTGGTAAAGCAGTTCCTTGTTGCCGAAGCTGTCTGCCAGATAGATGCCATGTCTGCAATCGGCCATGCTGTAGACGCAGAGATAGAAGTCTTCGCTGAGCGGCCAAGGTGTGCCGAAAACCTCGTTCGAATACCACGGCGTTTCAGATTCCGGAAAGGCGACTTCCGGGGTCACGCGTTTCACCTGGGACATTCTCCGGTCGTCGGGCTGCTCCGGATCAATGAGGATGAGGGTGCCGTACTGCTGCCCGTGGTGCGGCGGGGCCACGGCCAGATAACGCGTTGAACCGGGGATGGCACGGATACACAACTCCATGTAGGGACCGGCCCCGCGCGCCGCCGGGTAATTGCCGTGGTAACTCCGCGGATTCCGCCCGTCGGGATAGCAAGTCCACATCTGCTGAGTACAGTCGGGATCGCGGTCCACGTAATCCCAACGCGTATAGGCGATCATGCCGAAATGGTCCACACTCGGCTGCCATTCACTGGTGTCGTGCCAACTCAACTGGACGAGATCGCTGCCATCGGCGGCCATCGAATGCAGCCGGGCGCACAGCAGCGGCCGGGCGCTGCACCTGGTATGGCCGCCATTCCGCTCCGAGACGAATACGATTCGTCCGTTGGGCAGGAAACATGGGTCGTAATCGTTCCAAGGGCCGTCGGTCAGTTGGGTCAGTCCGCTCCCATCAACGTTTGCCCGAAAGACGTGATAGGTGGTTTCCGGGGTCCAGCAGTTCTCCTTGGGATCCCAGGACTTGTAACCCTTGAAGTCAAAGGGCTTGATTTGCCGCGAATTCCGTACTGCGGGGTTTCTGGTTTGCGGCCCCCCTTCCATTCCGGTCTCGGTGAAAGCGAAGAGAATGGTCTTGGCGTCGTAGTCCAGCGCGAGGCTGATGAACGATCCTGCATTCTCCAGCAACCGCCCCGCCAAACGTCCATTGCTGACCCGCGAGACGGCGAGGAGACTCTCGACGGAAGGTTTCAGGCCGAAGGTGTCGTGCAGCACATAGACGCCGCCAGCCTTCTCGCCATTGAAACCCAGGAACTGGTCTACCATGTGCGCCTCGCCCCGCGCCTGCATGTTGTGCTTGAGGAACACAATGGCGTCGAAGTCCAAGAGCGGATTCTTGAAGGCGATCTTTCGGCGGAGAGCGGCAATCTCGTCGAAAAGCCTGCGCTGTTCCTGCGTGGTGGGTTTGCCGTTCCTCTGTCCTTCGACAGCTATTCCCAAGGCCTCCAGCGCGCGGGTCTCCTCGCTCAGGCCGGGCGCGTTCACCATCCCGCGCAGGTGCTCTGCAAGCGCGCGCGTCCTGCGCCAGACAATGTCCACTGGCGTCTTGTCGGCAGGAAAAACCAGCGCTTCCTGCCGGAACGTCTCGGCTTGCAGCTTCTTCAGGTTCCACGTCGTGCCCGCTTGGACTTGCCTCTCCAATTCTGCAAACTCGTCGGGTTGGGGCCGCGGCGTGTTTCCATCTGACGATTGGCCGTAAGCCGATCCCGTCAACATGGCGATCACGAGCGCCCAGCCCTTGATTTCCACCGTTGTCATCTTGCTTCATCCTCGTTCAGGATCCTTGCGGCAGGATCTCCGACACCAACAGTTTCTCAATTGTAATCCTGCGGGACAGCCGTCCCATTTGTTTTTGCGCAGAAGTGATGTGATTTTTCACCACCGAGAAACTACCAAATCTCCACCCCGCGAAATGCTGGGCGACAAGTGGACATCCGAGACATGCACGATGAACTTGCCGCCGCTGGCTTTCACCGCGCAACCGTAAGATCACCGCGGTAAAAGCTTCATAGCCAGCGGAAGCTGCACCCTCGCAGCGAGTCCGGCCTCTAAAGCAATGATCCTGCGGTTTAATCCGTAAATGAGGAAGAGGGGCATGGCTTGAGGCGCCCAACGGCCAGTCGCGTCGCCCCACCGCGCGTAAGGCACGGCAATGTCGAGACCGATATCACCCGCCGGGATATGAACCGAGGCGGCAAGAGCCGCCGGCAACGCGATGTCCTGCTCCGCTGCTCCGCCGCCAAACTCGAACCGCAGCCGCAGGTCGCGTGCTTTGATCGTGCCGTCCTTGATGCGGTCCAAGGAGATGTGCGTGTCGCCGAACTCCTCGCGTCCCAAGTGACGCCAGGCTGCCGGGGTGGCTGTGGCTGCTGGTTCCAACCACGCAATGGCCCGATAGCAGCACAAGGGACGAATGGGGAAGCAGGGCATAACGAAGCGCACTGGCCCACGAGTGCGGTGTATGCAGGGTTAATGGAAGCCTGTTCTGCGCTCAGGCACGGCACTGCATGCCGGATGGCACCCGTGGGCACGGCGACACGGCTCGGGGACGTCAGGGATGGGTGTGTGTTGCCGGCCACCCGCCAGGCACTGAGAAAGGAGTTTTGTTTATGGTTGATCAAGTGATAATGCAGAAGCCTTCGAAGTTGCCGTTGATCTTGGCCGTGGTGGCCCTCCTGGCGGTCGGCGGGCTGGGCTATTTTGTCTGGCAGCTTAATAAGAATGCCTCCACTCCCGCCTCCAATGCCACCGCCGTCCCTGCCGGCCAGAACGTCGCGGACGACGGCGCCATGCCGGCGCCTCCCGCCGGAGGCGTGACCAAACCCTACATCAACGACTCGCTCGCCCCCTACGGCAAATGGGTCTCGGTGGACGGCGAACAGTACTGGCAGCCGCACGTGGCCCAGGAAGACTCGGCATGGCGGCCATACGGCACGCAGGGCAATTGGGTATACAGCGATAGCGGATGGGTTTGGCAATCCAGCTACAACTGGGGCTGGCTGCCATTCCACTACGGGCGCTGGCTGCATCACCCGGCTAACGGCTGGATCTGGCTGCCTGACACCGTCTGGGGGCCGGCGTGGGTAAGCTGGCGGAATTCGGATGAGGCGGTCGTCTGGGCGCCCTTGCCGCCGGCGGCCAGTTTTGAAGTCGGCGTAGGCTTCCACTTTGGCGGCAGCGTCGGCGTGGATTTTGATTTTGGCCTGCAGGCGCCCGACTTTGTCTTTGTCAGCACGGAACATTTCTGCGATGCCGGCCCTGAACTGTCCGTCCATTTTTTCCCGCCCACCAAAGTGGTGGAAGTCTTCAAGACCACCACTATCATCCACAATAATTACACAGTGATCAACAATCGCGTCAGCATTTCCGGGCCGGCGGTGGCGCAGATCAGCCGCGCGACAGGCCGCGAGATAAATCCGAGGAATGTGGAAACGCTGGCTGTCTTGCGCCCGCGCGTGGTGGGGACTGTTGCCACGCGCGCCGCGGGCACGGTTGAGAATGCCGCCGTGCGGGAAGAAAAAGCCGCGGCGCATAAACATGAAGCCGTGGTGAAGAAGCCAGAACCCGCGCCCGTCAAAGAGCACGCCAAGCCCGAGCATGAAAAAGAAAAAGGGAAAGTGAAAGAAAAAGAACGCCCCTAAGGGCAAAAATATAACTAGGGACAGTCACTAGTTTCCTCCACATAACTAGTGCCTGTCCCTAGTCCCTGAACAAGTGCGTTGAAAGCCTGAAAAAACTCGAAATGCCGCTCCTTCAGAGGCGTCTGACAGATATCGGTCAAGATGTCTGTCGAAACCCGGAGGGCATTTCGAGTGAAA
>JBEKKG010000659.1:0-4820 GCA_050010835.1 Planctomycetota bacterium | reverse complement strand
CCGCCCCAACGGCCGCTGTAGCTGCCGCAGCACCGGCTGCGCCAAGCATATAGGCGTGGACCGTGGATCGTGGATCGTGGCGCGTAAAGCTTGGTAATCTTTCATTCTTCTCATAATTCCCATTCTTCTCATTCTTCCCATCCAGTTTTGGTTGCGTTCGCAGCCCGATGCGGGATGATACGCAAGATGGGGCGTGGAGCGTGAAACTTGAATCTTGAGATTTCTGGAGGTCGCTGATGCGCTCGCGGTTACATCTTGTCCTCATCCTCGTCGCCGCGCTGTGGAGTTGCGCCGGCATTGCCCAAGCTGCGTCTTTCAATCCGCTGGGCGGCCCGGCCCCGAGTCCCGAAACGCTGCGGGGCTACGAACAGTTGTATGCAGGCGATGACGCGGCCGCCAACGAGTCTTTCACCCGGGCCGTGTCCAAAAACAAGGCGGAGTTTGCGGCACTGTATGGTCTGAGCCTGCACGCCAAAAGCCTCAACGACTGCCAGAAAGCCGCGGAGCTTCTTGGCCAGGCTCTTAGCGCGGCGGGGAATAGCCCCTGGGCGGAAAGCTATCTGGAGGAACTGCTGCGCCTGCGGCCCTATTGCGGGGATTCCAAGCCGTTCATGGCTGAGGTAACGCGCGCCATGAGCGACACGGCTTTGCGCCCGCTGGTACGGGACCTGGCCCGGGCCGCTTACGGCGAGTACTTGGCGCAGCGTGGCGACTTCGCTGCGGCGGCAGCGGCTTTCATACCCTTGCAGTACGTCACGCGCTGGGCGCTGGCCGGCCCCTTCGACAACCGCGACAGGTCCGGCTTCCCCACGGCTTATGAACCCGAGAAGGGCATTGACTTCAACACGCCCATGCCCGGGCGCAACCGCAGCGTCAAATGGTTCCGCTCCGCGGCCGCGCCTTACGATGGCCGGATGGATCTGGCTGAGGTCTTTGAGCCCAACACGCACTCCCTGGCCTATGCGCTCTGTCTTGTTAAAGCCGATGAGGCCGGTTGGCGCGTCTTGCGGGTGGGGTGTGCAGGCGCCTGTGCGGTCTGGATTAACGAAAGGCCCGTGGGGAAGATCGAGCAATACAACGACTTCGGCCCCGACAAACTGGCGGCGCCCGTCTACCTCCACAAAGGCTGGAACCAACTGCTCCTCAAGTCCGCGGTTGTCGAGGAAACCGAATGGGCTTTTGCGGCGCGGTTCTGCAACCCCGAGGGTGGGCCGGCCACCGGTTTGTCCTTTGACACCTCGGCTGAAGCGCTGGCGGCCTATGCGCAGGAGGGCCACGACCGCCCCGCGCCTGGCCCGCAACCCGAACGCGTTGAGCTGGGGTTGCTGCCGTTGCTTGAGGAGGCCCTGAAGAAAACTCCGGACGAGGTCTCGTTGCTGGCGGCCTACGGCATGTTGCTGGATGCGGGCAGTTACGGCGAGAAGGAAGTCCCGCCCGCTCCCAAACAGCTGGCCCGCGCGGTGGCGCTGGCCCCGCGCTGCCCTGACCTCCGCCTCAAGCTGGCCGCTGTCTCCGACGACTGCAATGAAGCCCGCCAGGCCGCGGAGGCAGCTTGTGCTCTGCGCCCCGACATGCCGGCCGCCCTGGAAGCGTTGGCCGCGCTGGCCCAGGAAAGCAGGAATTTCATGATCGCCTCCGACTACGCCCGGCGGCTGCAAGCCAAGGTGGGCACTGAGAAGCTGGCCTTCGCGGCCTTGATCCTTGCGGATGCCCTGTCCGGGTATGCGGCGGCTGGCAGCCCGGAATATGGGCAGCTTGCTCCTGTGGAACGCGGCAAGGAGGCGAAGCGCGGGGGCAGCCCGGATACCGTGGGCGCCAGAGATCATGCCGAGGCCTGCCGCCTGGTGGACTCCTTCGTGGAGCGCCATCCCTATCTGCCGGAGGGCTGGCTGCGCCTCGCGGAGTTGGCTGCTTCCCATACTGAGCGCCGGGCCATTTTGCAGCGCGCGCTGGCCGCCTGCGGCGGCAACGAGCGCCTGCGGGAGCTTTGGGCCGAGGAGTTGGCCGCCGCAGGCAAAGACCTGGAGGCGGCGGAATTCCTCGCCTCCGGCCTGGTGGCCCAGCCTTGCAGCACCAAGGCCGTGCTGCGCGCCGCCAGGCAGTTTGAACGCGCCGGCCTGCCCCAGCGGGCCACGCAGCTCATCGAAGACGCGTGCCTCTGGGCGCCCGAAAACACCGGCCTGCTGAGCGCTTTGGGAGAGTTGCGGCACCGCGAAGGGCGCAACGAGCAGGCGGTGGCGTTGTTCCGCGAGGTGCTGAAACTCAAGCCCAATTCGCCGCACATCAAGGATTACCTGGCCGTGCTGGATCTGCGGCCGGGCGCGGACAAGCGTTTCTTTGCACCCTACGATATCGCGCTGAAGGACCTGGCGGTCCCGGCCCCGGCAGCCTATCCCGGAGACAATGTGGTCAATCTGCTCAACCAGGAAGTGGTGCGCGTGGATGAAAACGGCAGTTCCAGCCGCATGGTCCACCGCATCGCCAAGCTGCTGCGCCCCGCAGGATTTCAGGAGTTGGCCCGGCACTTCATCTACTATGAGCCGGCCCGGCAGGTGGTCGAGGTGCTCAGGGCCGCCGTGATCACTCCCGACGGCCGCGAATTGTCGCGTGCCGAAGTGCGGGACAATTCCACTTCCGCCATGTGGGGCGTGCAGACCAAGATCTACGATGAGTATTTCGTCAAGCAGGTGCTCTTCAAGAACCTGGAACCGGGCGCGATGATTGACCTGCAATATACAGTCCGCGACACCGGCTCCAACATCTACGGCGACTACTTCGCCGGCCTTTTCTATCTCAGCGAGGATAAGCCTACGCTCAAATGCCAATATGTCCTGGACTACCCGAAGAACCTGAGCATCCAGACCCGCACCTTCAACACCAAGGTTGAGGCCCAGCACCTGGCGGGCAGCGACCCCAAGCGCGAGGTAGTGAAGTGGGAACTGGACAACACGCCCGGCCTGCCGGCTGAACGCTACATGCCGCCCGTGCGGGACCAGCTTGCCCTGCTCCAGATCACCACCATGCGTTCCTGGCAGGAAGTGGGCCAGTGGTATTGGCACCTGGTCCAGGACCAGTTGGCGTGCAGTCCGGAGATGAAGACCACGGTTGAGTCCCTCGTCAAGGACTGCAGAACCCCGCTGGAAAAATTGCGCGCCATTCACGCCTGGGTGATTCACAACATCCGCTACCTGGGCATCGAGTTCGGCCGCTACGGCTATCGCCCGCGCAAAGCCAGCGAAACTTTCAAGGCGCGCCACGGCGACTGCAAGGAAACCGCAACGCTCCTGACCGCCATGCTGCAGGCCACTGGGATTGACAGCAAACTGGTCCTGCTCCACACCGTGAATCTCGGCGCGCTCCCGCCGGACTCGCTGCCCCTGCCCAATCTCTTCAACCACTGCATCGCCTTCGTGCCGCAGGTCGAGGGCCGCGACTACTGGGTGGATTGCACGGCCGACTTCCACCACTTGAACGAGGTGCCCTGGCCAGACCAGGGCGCCCAGGTACTGGTCTCCGACTCCGCGGGCGGCCAATTCATGCGCATCCCTGTCGCCGGGCCGCAGGAGAACCTGGTGGAGCAGCATTTCAGGGCCAGGCTGGAGCGCACCGGCTCCGCCACCATCCAGATTCATGAGGTGCGCCACGGCCAGTGGGCACCGGGCTACCGCCAGTTCGCGGAAACGCCCGGAAAGTACGAGAGCTACATGCAGGACCAAGCCGCCAAACATTTCAATGGCGCTGAACTGAAGAACCTGGAACTCGCTCCTCCCGGCGATCCGGGCCCGATGTGGATGAAGGCGACCATGAACGTGCCCGCCCTGGCGACACAGAGCGGCGAGCGGAAAGCACTGCCGGCGGCCTTGGAGCTGCTGAACCTGTCGCACTACGCCGGCGAAAACAAGCGCAAGTGCGACCTCGAACTCAACTTCCCCTGGGAGCGCAAGACTGAGATCGTTTACGAGCTTGATAAGGGCCTCAAGTTCGCCTCCTTGCCCGAAGAGGCCGAGATCAATGAACCTTTTGGGACATACCGGCGCCGCTTCTGCCGCAAGGACAGCACTCTCGAAATCCAGGAGGAACTCGTCCTCCCCCGCCACCGCGTGCCGGTGCAGGATTACGAAGCGTTCAAGAACTTCTGCAACCGCATTGACTCCCTCATGGACCAGAAGATTCTCCTGGACACGAAGTGACGTCAGGCTTGAGGCCTTGCCTTCTCGAGTCTCAACCTTCAGGCCTCTTTCGTTCTGGATTTCGCTCAAGCTCTTCCCTTGGCTGCCCGATAATTGTGGTAACTGAAATCGCCTGGCCGCAAGCACAAGGTTCGGAGTGCGGCTCGGCAGGCGACACAAGCTCGCCCGGCCCATTACGGGCCTGGCGCTGGCAAAGGGAGAGAGGCCGTGAACAACGATAGCGGTGTGACAGCGGGAGCGGCTGGATCTGCGGCGCAGTCCGGCCCCAGCGGTGTGGGCCAGACGGCCAATATCGGCCGGGCCACTTCGTTTGGCGGCGGAGCAGCCAAGGTTTTCCGCGAATTCAAATGGGGCCTCCTGGCCTTGTTTCTGCTTATGGCGGTCGTCATTGGCCTCGTCTACGACGGCGGAAGAAAGAAGAAGAATGCTACCGCCGAGGCCGGCCCGAAGCGGCTGAAGCCCGGCCTCGCCGTCGATGATGCGTACCTCGTCGATCTGCCGCGCGAGCAGTGGTTCGAGATCCGCTTCAAGGACGAGGATCTGAATGCCCAGCTCGAGACCGTCTCCGAGCGGCTGAAGGGTCAGCGCAAGGCGTTCGAGAAGCGCTTCGAGGAGAAGAAGGCGAAGATC
>JBEKKG010000658.1:0-4822 GCA_050010835.1 Planctomycetota bacterium | reverse complement strand
TGCCCGCGGCGCGCCGCCCGCGTGCCCGGTTCCACCGGGAACTTGACCGCCGTGCGCGCGCGGTAGTACGCAAGCAGTTCGCGCGCGGCCCGCGGGAGGTCTTTCTCCTCCACCGCCAGCCGGACCTTTTCGAGACCTTCGCGCGTGAGGTCCAGCTTCGAGTACAGTTCATCCGCGGGCAGCGGCGGGCTTTCCTTGGCCATGGCTCCAACCCCCAAGAGAAGCACAAGAAGGATTTTAGATTTTCGATTTTCGATTTTTGATTGGCGAAACATGGTCAACCGTCCCTCTGTCTCACTGTTCTACTATACTGCGCGCGGCTGCAATTCCCAGTCCTTACCACAGGCGAAGGGGGACGAAGATGGGCTGTATGGGCTCTATCGAGCCCGTCAGATTCAAACAAGTGCCCTATGGCTATGATGTTACGAGAGACATACCAGTACGGAAGGCAGTCAACTTCTGCAACGTTTTGTCGCATGATTGAGCACCCTTTGTCGCATGATTGAAACGTTTTGTCGCACGATTGAAACGTTTTGGCACATGATTGAAACGTTTTGGGCTGAGTTTGAATGCTCATGGCGTAGCAGAACCCGAAGAGCTTTGCCAAGGAAGTGGCTTGAACTGCCGCATCCTTGGAGCGCACGGCTTGAAGGGCTTCGGCGAGGGCCTTATCCAGGAGTTGCCTGATGATTACGACCGCTGGACGGAATGCCTTTGCCCCTGCCCCTTGGGCGCTACCAAAGCGCAAAATCTCTTTGGTAATTTTACTATTCTTACTACTGGCGGGGGGGAATGTGGTAGGACAGCCTTTCCAGGCTGTCCGGACAGGCTGGAAAGCCTGTCCTACTGTTGGGCAAGCTTTCCAGCTTGCCCGGACAGGCTGGAATGCCTGTCCTACCGTTGCGCCCGCACCACGCGCCACTGTTCCCGCGCCACGCTCTCTCATGCTCAGCCAATCCTCACTGGCACGCCGTACCTAAAGTAAGAGTATCACAATGCCATCATACTGTCAAGAACTAAACCAAAGAAAAATGTACTGTAGTCCTGTTGATGGCTGCTAACCGCTGAGGGCGGCAGGACTTAGATTCTTCAAAAATTCCCAAGATTTTTCGCCTCTACAGCTTTACTTGTGCTCGTCCAGCCACTTCTTGGCGGCTGCGCGAACGGACTCAAGCATCTCCGGCTCCTCCGGCTCAGCCCCCACAGGGTTCCTGCCTCTCAGCCGGCTCAGCAAGAAGCTGCTGAAGAAGGTGAACTCTTTTTGCAACGTCCCGTGGTCGTCAACAAAGCGTGAAAGGCGGCATGCAGCGCCGCAACGGACACCCCGGTCAGCGTCGTCAAGAACAGGCAAGAGGGACTGAACAAGCCGCATCAGGGCAGGGGTGCTGAACCTGTGCTCCCAGAAGTCCCAGTAGGGGTTGCGAAGATAGTGCTGGAGCATCTGTTGACGTAGACTAAGATCGGGGCTTTCAAAGCCGGCGACGATCATCTCGAACCGCACCCACAAGTCGCGGATTTGAGCAATCGCCCAAACGGCCTGTTGCCTGCGCAAGGGATCGCTGTCTGCCAGGAATTCCGCCCAGACCCCTGGCACGTCCTTGGGCGGCAGCCTCTGTGCGAGGACATTCAATGCGGCCTGACGATATGGGGAGCCCTTCCTGCAAGAGCTGACGAGTTCCGGCAGACAATCCGAACGGCCGGAAAGGCTCTCAAACAGGCCGTCCATGAAGCCAGAAGGCTGCGGCGACTGTGTTGTGTCTTGGTCGAGATAGTATCGAACGCGCCCCAGTGTCCCACGCCGCTCCATCAATCCGCCTGCCTGCTGTACCAGGCCCGACCAAGTCCCCGAGGTCCTGGCTTGGCCAATCTGGTCGGCCAGAGCCAGCGCCGCCTGAGGGTCGGCGCGTTCCAGTCCCCCGAAGGCACTCTGTTGCGCTGTGGGGTCGGTTGAATTCACTTCCGCAAGCAGCCTGTTCTTTGAGACGCGGCCACTCCAGAGCGCGCAATGGTACAAGTGAACCGTTGACGGGTGCGATGACAGCGTCAGCCCCCCTGCCGCTATGTCGGCCACGAAAACAGGCGTATGCTCCAGCACCCATGTTTTCCAACTACGGCCCTCGCCACTGTAGAATTCACGCTCAGAGCAATAGTAGAAGAGCGGCCAGGGCAGGAGCAGCGCGGAGAGCAGCGCGAAGACGGCGCAGAACCAGATGAGGCCGCGCTTCCAGTGGCTGCGTGGCTGTCGCTTTGCCGCGCGGCGCAAACGCCACCAGGTCACGAGCGCTGCAACCAGGTACGCAATCGCGCCCGCGGGCAGGATCACGAACACGCAGTTCTCCCAAGCCCACTGCCAGACCCATTGCAATGTCCATTGGAATCCGCTGGAGGACGGGAACACAAACCTGATCAGGTACGCAATGGCGCCGAGGAGGACTGTCTCCGGGCCGCCCAGAATCATGACGGCCCAGCACCAACCGTTGTGCTCGCCGCGCCGCCACGCCCGCACAGCCAGTGTGAGCGACCAGACAAGGAGGACGCCGGTCGCGGAGAGCGCCACGCCCAGCCCCGGGCCGAACGCTTCGCCATGCGGGTCCAGGATATAGGCCAGCACGATGCTGACGCAGCCGGCAAGCGTCGCCAGACCGTTTATCAGCACGGCATCGCGCGTACCGCTTAAGTTCCGACTCGACCAGAGCGAGGCCATGCTTTCATTGTCCCACATTTCGCCGAACGGGACAACAAACATCCACCACAGAGACACAGAGACACAGAGAACGGCAGGACTTGGGCTCAACCAAAATCTGAAATCCAAAATTCTCTCTCTGTGTCTCTGTGTCTCTGTGTCTCTGTGGTGAAAGCCGTTGTAGGATTTGGACAAAATGCGGGACGGCTAGGCCCCCTTAAGTCTTTATGCAGTAAGTATTACAGATGTTTTCTGCATATTTTACAGAAATTTTATGCAAATTTTCTTGCAGTAATAAGCAATTTGTGATAATATTATCAGTAAGATCGCTGTGGGAGGATCGGAGGCGTGGCTTGCAGATGACAGAGGGAAACGACGGGCACAACGGGGCCAAGGGGAGGCGGGTCACGATTGACCTCGCCCCCGGTGCCGCACAAGAGGTGGATAGGCTTCGATCCGTAACGGGGCTTACAACGGCTGACTTGTTCCGCTACGCACTGGCTCTGGTGCGCACCTACGTTGACGCACAACAGCGCGGCATGGAAGTACGCCTCGTGGATCCTGCCAAGCCGGATGTGGTAACCCGGCTTGAGCTGCCCGTGATCATGCCGCGGGAGATGCAGGTGGCGAAGTAACCGAAGACGGGAAGCGCAGGACAGGCTTGGAGCCTGTCCCACAGGACTAGGTGGTGGAAGAAGTTTGAACACACAATGGAGAAGATGATGAAGCTGAATCAGGAACCGGGAACCTTTCCGCGCCACGTGCTGGGGAGCAAGGCGCGCGTGCTGCTCACCAGCGTCTTCGGCCCTTATGCCCAGGATGACGAATTCGGCAGCCGCGTCATCAACCCGATGGAATTGTATCACAACCAGGTGACGCGGCTCCAGGGCGCCTTCTCGCTGCGGATGTTCCACCGCTCCTGGGGGCTGATGCTCATTCAGGCCAACATCGGCGCGCCGTGTACGTTGCTGGACTTCCCGACCCACGAACGCTTCATCGAGGAACTGCGCAAGAACAGGTACGACATTGTAGGCATCAGCTCGATCCCGGCCAACTACCTGAAGGTCGAGGAGATGTGCCGGTTGATCCGCCTTTATCAGCCGCAGGCTGCCATCGTTGTGGGCGGCCACGTCGCCAACCTGCCTATGCTCCAGGAACACACGGGCGCCGACCACGTGGTCCGGGGCGAGGGCGTGCGCTGGTTCCGCAGATTCCTGGGCGAAGACGAGAACCGGCCCATCCACCACCCGCGGATCTATGCCGGCTTCGGCGCGCGCATGATGGGCCTCAACCTGCGCGAGAAGCCGGGAGATGTCGCAGCCGCTCTGATTCCTTCGGTCGGGTGCCCGATCGGGTGCAACTTCTGCGCGACCTCGGCCATGTTCGGCGGCAAGGGCAAGTCCATCAACTTCTATGAGACCGGGGACGAACTCTTTGCGGTCATGCAGGACCTGGAACGCGACATGCAGGTGCGCTCGTTCTTCGTGATGGACGAGAACTTCCTGTTCCACCGCCAGCGCGCCCTGCGCCTGCTGGAGCTGATGCGCCAGCACGGCAAGGCCTGGGCACTGTACATCTTCAGTTCGGCGCGCGTCCTGTCGTCGTACGCCATCGAGGACCTGGTGGCTCTCGGCGTCTCCTGGGTCTGGATGGGCCTGGAAGGCGAGAACAGCCAGTACGGCAAACTCAAGGGCGTGGAGACGCACCAACTGGTCCGCACGCTGCAATCTCATGGTATCCGGGTGCTGGGCTCCAGCATCATCGGCCTGGAGGAACACACTCCCGAAAATCTCGACAAGGTCATTGACTTTGCCATCAGCCACGACACCGACTTCCATCAGTTCATGCTCTATACGCCGCTGCCGGGAACGGCTTTGTTCAAGGAACTTGAGGCCCGCCACGACTTGCTGGACCCCGAGTGCAAGGATGCCTTCGACACCCACGGCCAGTTCCGCTTCGCGCACCGCCATCCGCACATTCCCGCCGGCATGGAGACGCAGTTCCTGCTCAAGGCCTTCGAGCGCGATTTTGCGGTAAACGGGCCCAGCTTCGTGCGCCTCGTGCGCACGCTGCTGTTGGGCTACGTGCGCTACCGCAATGCCCCCGATTCCCGCGTGCGCGCACGGTTCGCCCGCGAAG
>JBEKKG010000657.1:0-4830 GCA_050010835.1 Planctomycetota bacterium | reverse complement strand
CAGCCTGGAGCAGGCCCGTGCTGGCGGTGCGCGCGTGGCCGTCGTCTACTCTCCGCTGGCTGCGCTGGAAGCCGCGCGCGCTGAGCCTGCGCGCCAGGTGGTGTTCGTCGCTGTGGGTTTTGAGACCACCGCGCCGGCCATCGCCGCCATGCTCCGGCGCGCCCGCGAGGAGCGGCTGGCGAACCTCAGCGTCCTGCCGCTCTGCAAGCTGATCCCACCGGCATTGCGCGTGCTGCTCGCCGGCCCGGCCGTGGCGCAATCCTCTGGATTGCGTCGCAAGCCGGAGGCTTGCGCTACAGCCGTGGCGCAATCCTCTGGATTGCGCCGCAAGCCGGAGGCTTGCGCTACAAAGATTGATGGCTTGCTGCTGCCCGGGCACGTCAGTGTGGTGCTCGGGGCGCGGCCCTACGAGTTCATCCCGCGGGAGTTCGGCGTCCCGTGCGTCATCACGGGCTTCGAGCCGGTGGACATCCTGCAAGGCTTGTGGATGTTGCTGCGGCAAATGAGCGCGGCGCGGCCGGCGGTGGAGATCGCTTATCGCCGGGCGGTGGCGGCTGAGGGCAACCCGGCGGCGCGCGCATTGCTGGACGAGGTGTTCGTGGCCTGCGCTGCGGAATGGCGCGCGGTGGGCGTCATCCCCGATTCGGGCTTGGCGCTCAGGCCGCCTTACGAAGGCTTCGATGCCGCGCGCCGCTTTCCGGTGGAGGTGCCCGTGCCGGCGCCCGTCGCAGGCTGCCTGTGCGGTGAGATACTCACCGGCCGCGCGCAGCCGCGCGACTGCCGGCTGCTCGGCAAACTCTGCACGCCCGAGACGCCGGCGGGTCCGTGCATGGTCTCCAGCGAGGGCGCCTGCGCAGCGGCGTACCAGTATGGAGTTCCCGATGCCTGAGTTGGTCCGCATGGCGCACGGGAGCGGGGGCCGGCTGATGCACCGGCTGATCGAGGAGGTGTTCCTCCCCCGTTTCGGCGCGCCGCCGGGGCAGGCCGGAGACGACGCGGCCGAGATCGAGCTTGGGGCGGGACGGTGCGCGTTCACCACGGACAGCTTCGTGGTGCGGCCGCTCTTCTTTCCCGGCGGCGACATCGGCCGGCTGGCTGTCTGCGGGACGGTGAACGACCTGGCGGCGAAAGGCGCGCGGGCGGAGTTCCTCGCGGTGGCCTTCGTGCTGGAGGAAGGCCTGCCGCTGGAAACGCTGGCGCGCGTGGCGGACTCCCTGGCCGCGGCGGCGCGCGAGGCGGGCGTGCGCATCGTGACCGGGGACACGAAGGTGGTCGAACGCGGCGCGGCCGACGGCCTGTACATCACAACCAGCGGCGTGGGCCGCATCTGTGAGGGCGTCAGCGTTTCAGGCGCCAACGCCCGGCCGGGCGATGCGGTCATCCTCAGCGGCACGGCGGCCGAGCATGGCGTGGCCGTGATGAACGCGCGCCATGCGCTGGGCTTGGGCGAAGCGGAATTGCAAAGCGACTGCGCGCCGCTGGGCGAAATGGTGCTGGCAGGGTGCATGGCCGTAAGCGTACCGCGGGCGTCCCGCCCGCCCCTGGCAGGCCGGCAGAGCGCGAAGACAAAGGCGGGCGGGACGCCCGCGGTACCCGGCGTCCATGCGCTCCGCGACCCGACGCGGGGCGGCGTCGCGACAGCGCTGGCGGAGATTGCCCAACAGTCCCAGGTCAGGATCGTTATCGAGGAACGGGCCGTCCCGTTGCGGCTGCCCGTGCAGCGTGCCTGCGAACTGCTCGGCCTGGACCCGTTGTACGTGGCCAGCGAGGGGCGCATGCTGGCGTGCCTGCCCGCGCCGCAGCAAGAGGCATTCGTGGGGGCCTTGCGCGCGCATCCACTCGGGCGGGAGGCGGCTGTCATCGGGCGTGTTGAGGCCGGGCCTGCGGGCGTCGTGTTGCTCACGGCCTCGGGCGGCCAGCGCCCGCTGCGGATGCTCGAAGGCGACCCGCTGCCGCGTATCTGCTGAGTACAGAGGAGGGTTCCATGCGTTGCGCGGAAAGTCTGGCCCAATTGTCTCTGGTCCTCGCCGTTGCCGGCGCGGCCTTGTCCGCCGGCAGGGCTGCGGCTGCGGACCTTCCCGGAGTGCTCACCGTTTATGACCTGGGGACACTGCCGGAGGCGCAGTTCGATAAAGGTGCGTGGTCGCCTCCAGCCGAGGAGAACGGCACACAATACCGCAAGGCCCTGGCAGGCAAGTCCAGCGGCGTGCGCATCAAGGCCTGGTGGAAGGACGGCGACCTCCGGCCGGCCGAGGGCGAAGCGTTCGTCTTCGAGGTTAAGTACAAGGATGTTCTTCCGAAGCCCGCGCAGTTCCTTGTCCGCAGCGGCGTCGGCTACAGGTTCGGCTTCTCGCGGCTCCACCAGTTCGGCGGCGCAAACGACGGCCAATGGAAAACCGCCTGCATTCCGGCCCCGTGGGACATGCTGGCGCGGCTGGTCAGCGCCATTGACCCGGCTCAGCACGCGCCGGAGATGACCGCGTTTAGCATCGCCGCCGGCGCGGACCTCCCAGTGGCTTCCGTGACTGTCCGAAAGGCCGTGCCCGCCGACGAGGCGCGCTTCTATGCCGAGACGCGCGCTCTCATCGCGGCCGAGCAGGCGGAGGCGCGCGCCAAGAATCCGCCGCCGGCAGTAGGTCAGGCTTTCCAGCCTGACCGTCAAGCTGGAAAGCCTGACCCACTCGCGGCCTTTCCCTGGGAACCGGGGCGGCGGCTTTTCCAGAACTGTCCAATCCCCGCCGCGGACATCGGCAAACCCGTGAAAGTGCGAATGTGCCTCAACCAGCTTGAGTCCGGTTCGTTCGGTGTGTATGCGAACGGCGCAGCGCTGACAGGCGTCGAGTATGAAGTCGCCCCGCTCACGGACGCCGCCGGCCGCGTGCTCAAGGCCACGGTGGAGCGGCGCACGGCCGAATATGCTCTGCTCGATAACCAATGGACACCAATCCGCCTTTGGCCGGCATATCCCGCGGACATCCCTGCCGGGCGTGCGCACTGGTTCTACTTCAACGTGGAGACCCGGCGCGGCGAGGCGGCGCCGGGACTGTACAAGGGCAGCATTGTCATCCGCGCCAAGGAAGCGCAGACGGAACTTCCGCTCGAAGTGGAAGTCCTGCCTGTGGACCTGCTGACTATGGATGAGGCGGGCATTACGATGTTCGGTTGCTACGACAACACGCCGCCGCTGCACGACATCGAGTTCCAGCGCCGGTACAATTACGGCGGCGCGCTGCTGTGGTACAGCCAGTTTCAGATCCCCACGAAGCTGGACGACGGCAAGCTGGCCTTCGATTTCACATATCCTGACGACTGGATGAAGGGCGCGCGTAAACGCGGCTTCAGCGGCGCCATCTGGTATCTCGGCGGCGATTCGGCCAAGCTGCCCGGCTCGGCGAAAGTCCTGATTCACCTCGACGGGCTGGAGAAGAAGCGGTCCGCCGAACAATGGTGCGCCGCGCAGAAGGGGCAGGACCGTATTCTGCCGGAGACGCGCAAGCTGTTCGTGGAGTGGATGCGGCAGGTCAACGCGCACGCGCTGGAGAACGGCTGGCTGGAGCTCTTTCCCACGCTGCACGACGAACCGCAGAAATGGGCCAGCAAGGGCGCTTGGATCAAACCCTTCTTCAAGGACGGCTGCGCCGCGATGCGCGAAAGCGATCCGCGCATCCGGGTCTACGGCTGCATCCACCACGTGAAAGGCTGGCAGGGCGTCCCCGACCTGTGGAAGGTGTTCATTGACGACATTGACGTTTACAACACCAACGCCATCGGCGAGGACAACGACGTCGGCAACAAGATACGTGCGGCCGGCGCGGAGTCGCTCAAGAAGGGCGGCAGGGACAAACTCTTCTGGCAGTACACCGGCTTGGGCGGCGGCGTGCCGGACACACAGCGTTTCTCCTTCGGCTTCTACTTCGGCGCGTTCGGCTGCACAGGTTGCACGGCCTGGGCGTACAACTGGAACGACACCTGGGACCTCTCCGGCAGGAAGGGCGACCTTGCCGTGACGGCCTGGCCGACGCCGTACCAGACCATTCCGTCGCCGTGGCTGGAAGCGCAGCGCGAGGGCCTCGACGACCGCCGCGTCATCGCGACGTATCAGAAGCGCTTTGCCAAGGACGCTGAAGCCCTGAAAGTCCTGGAGGCGCTCTTTGACGAAGTGAAGGCCAGCCGCTCCAAGGGCAGCGGGAACAACAAGGAAGCCGGCTTCTTCGATTCGGTGGACGACGCGGCGAAACCGGTGCGCTGGCGGAACACGCTGCTGGACAAGCTCGCGGCGGGCGCGAAGCCGTAGCCCGAAGGCTTGTGGGGCGATTGCCTCGGACATTTGTCCCGCAGATTATGGGAAGTATGGGAAGAATAGGAACGATGGAAGCGCTTCCTCACGGTCGCGGCTCGGCCAGAACGGTTACCGCGTCCGCAATTCTGGCAAAATGCGGGACGGCGGCGCGTCGCGCATTTCGCCGAATTGTGTGCGTTGGCTTGCTGTCACTTTCGCGCCAATTTCTTCGCCTTGGCCGCGATGTTCTCAACCGTGAAGCCGAAGTGCTTGTAGAGCTGCTCGAACGGGGCCGAGCCGCCGTAACTTTCCATGCACTGGAAGGCGCCCCTTAAGCCGACGTACTTGTACCAGCTCATGGGATGCGCGGCCTCAACGGCCAGCCGCGCCGTCACGTCCGGCGGCAGGACGGCGTCGCGATAGCTCTCGGGCTGCCGGTCAAAGAGCTCGAAGGAAGGCATGTTGACCACGCGGACCCGGAGGCCGTCCTTCTGCAGAAGTTCCGCCGCGCTTAGACAGAGGTGAATTTCCGAGCCGCTGCCGAGAATGAT
>JBEKKG010000656.1:0-4837 GCA_050010835.1 Planctomycetota bacterium | reverse complement strand
CAAGGTGGCTGTGTGCGACTGCGGCTGCCACGACAACCGCATGGACAAGATCTGGTGGAATGAGTTGTGGATGGGCTGGCCGGTCGGTTCGCATTATGCCGAGCAGTCCAATGTCACGAACGCACACAAGCTGCAAGGGAAGTTGTTCCTCATCGCCGGCGAATTGGACAACAACGTTGACCCGGCCTCGACCATGCAGGTCGTCAATGCGCTGATCAAGGCCAACAAGGACTTTGACCTCCTGATCGTGCCGGGCGGCGGGCACGGCATCGCGGAATCGCCCTACGGCCGGCGGCGCAGGCAGGACTTCTTTGTGCGCCACCTGCTGGGCGTGGAACCGCGGAACTAGGGGTTCGGGGATCGGGGATCGGGGTGCGGGGTTCGTGAAGCCCGCACCCCGCACCCCGCTCCCCGCACCCCGTTTCCTTTGACAGCGGGCAGTTCTGTGGCACGATGCCGCCCAAGCACGCAAGGCTGGAGGAGAGTCGTCCCATGGCTAAAGTCCTGCTCAAGCGCATCTTTCGCCCCGTCTACCCGAGCCCCGCGGCGCTCATCGCCTCCGTTGCCGGCGACGGCACGCCCAACCTGATCACGCTCGGCGAATGCTTCAACATCTCCATCGCCGATCCGGTCGTCGTCGGCCTGGCCATCATGCCCAGCCGTTATTCATACGAGCTCATCAAGCAATGCGGCGAGTTCACCGTCAACATTCCCACGGCGGACATGACGGAGGCGGTGGACCGCTGCGGTTCCGTGTCCGGGCGCAAGGTGGGCAACAAGTTCGCCTACGCCGGCCTCACCGCCGTGCCTGCCACGCTGGTCAAGCCGCCCATAGTGGCCGAGTGCCCGATCAATCTTGAATGCAAGCTTGTGGACATCATTCCCGCGGGCGACCACGATCTCTTCCGCGGACGCGTGGTGGCCCAGCACGTGGACGACTCCTGCCTGGACGCCTCCGGCAACATCGCGGTGGAGAAGCTCAACCCTCTCTCTTATCTTCTCGGCCAGTACTGGTCCAGCGGCGGATTCCTGGGCAAGCACGGCTTCAGCACAGCAGGCGGCAGGCGTTAGGCAGACGTTTACTTTCTTTACTAATCTTACTACTTGTGGATATATGCCCTGATTGTCCAGCGCTGCCCGCGGCCAGTTGGCGTTGAGCTTTATGAAACCACGCAAATCGTTTGGTATTTTTACTACTGCTGTATATATGCCCTGATTGGCCAGCGCTGTCTGCGGACAGTTGACATTGAGCTTCATGAAATCACGCAAATCGTTTGGTATTCTTACTACTGCTGGATATATGCCTTCATTGGCTGGCACTCCAAGCGCACAATGGGCGTTGAGCTCTTGGCATCGCAAGAAAATCGCTTGGTAATTTTACTATTCATACTACTCGTGGATATATGCTTTTACTGGCCAGTACACTCAGCGGGCAATGGGCCTTGAGTTCCAGGCATTACGCAAAACGTTTACTATTTTTACTACTCCTGAATATATGCCTTGTTGGAACGAAACTGTCTAATGGCAGTTGGCCCTGAGCACAACTCTGCAGAACTCGCTGACCAACTAACCCCCGGCTTCAGCCGGGGGTAGCAAGTCAGCGGAACCACTTCAGCCCCGTTCACGGGGCTTACCGACGGCGCATTCCCGATGCGTCGGGATCGGGCACTCTTGGTAACCGTCGTGAACGACGGTATTGGTTTGTGTTTCCGCTCCACTCCCCCCGGCTGAAGCCGGGGGTTAGTGGGTCATGGATTTGTGCGGCACTTTACTGGTTGCAAACGCTGAGCAGGCAATGCCCAATGCTTCCTTATTTGGTTGTCAAAGAGCCACTGCTCATAGGACGGGTCGGCAACCCGCCCTACGACATACATCTACTATAATACTATAGTATGGACGCATCTAAGTCAAGGACAAAATCAAAAATTCCGGCTGTTCGCTCATAGCGTCTTCCTGTCCTGCCACACGCTCCACGCGAACGCGAGCGCGAGAACCGCCGTCAGCCAGAATTCGGGGAGCCACGCCACACCCCACCAGTACTCGGGGCGGCGGCGCGAGAAGGTCTTTAGCCGGTGCCTGTCAGCGATTGCGATTCTGGCGCAATTCGGGGAAAGCGTTGCATCATGAATGTACGTGTCAGAATCGCTGCTTCGCAACTGGGCAAGATGCTTTCCTGTGCGAGAGTCCCAGATATGGACCGACCCGCAGCCACTATTGTCCACGGCGAGGACACGGGGGCCGTCCTCAGAGAACCACACCTTGCCTGAGAGGCCAAGCCTAGGCGCCAAGGCAAATCGGGGATGGAGAGATGCATCACTCATAGCCAGCCGGTTTTCTGAATCGCACAGCAACAATGCGGACTTGCCATCGGGCGCAAAGAGTACATCACTCCAGAACTCGCTGTAGTGCACACGCCAAAGTTCTCTGCAATCCGCCGCATCGAAGACAATGGCCTGGTTCTCATAGGTCGTGGCCCAGAAGCGCACACCATCGGGGAAGAATCCTGCTCCAGAGTACAAATCCGTTGTGGTCCCGACACCACCAGTCCGCTTCAGCGAACGTGCATCCAGTAAGACTATCTGCTTGTCAGAATCGCATAGGGAAAGCAGATGCTTACTGTCTGGTGACCAAGAGACCGAACGAACCACATCGGGCAATTCCAAAAACCCTGCGGGTGCTGTCGAAGTCAAGTCGCAAAGCAGCACCTTCTCCAAGCTGTCGCTCCCGTTCAGGAGGAGCAACTTGGTGCCATCAGGTGAAAAGCTCCCGCACAAGTGCCCACCATACTCTAACCGGCGCAGCAAGGAACCGGAACGAACGTCCCAGATGAAGCCGCCATCGTCATGACTAACCGCCAACAGTTGCGTCCCTTCCGGCGAGAAGATGAGACTGGAAATGCCCTGCAGCAGTCCCGATAATTCGCTTACCTTGCGGAGAGTGGCTACCTCGTAGACTTGAAGCTCAGGTGTATATAGGATGGGTGGGTCCGTTGGCGTGGAGCGCTCATAGGGGTTCCAACTCCAGAAAGCTGCCAAGGTGCCATCAGCCGAAAACACAGAACCGCCTGACCAGGTTTTCGCGCACACGACAGTCTGGCCAACGACCCACGGCTCCCACTTCCACCACAACCCCATCCCGCTGCCGATCAGCAACGCGAAGATCAACAACGTTTGCAGCGAGAACCGAAACCAGCGCCGCTTGACCCGCCTCGTTGGCGGTGCTGAGGCTGAACCCACCGGCGCTTCCGCGTTCTGATCCATAGTCTGTTACAGCCCGGACACCGCCTGAGACCGTACCACTCCGCTGTCCTCCGTCCAGCGTCACAATTGGCGCGAATTTGGGACCGCCGCCTTGCGGGAGCGGGTGTATTCAGTACCCGATAGCCAGGAGGCAGGAGATGGACGAACTACGCTGTTGCGGACTGTTTCTTCTCGTGGTGCTCGGCATCGCGGCCATGGCCGCGGGCCGGTGCGCGCATGCGGAGTCCCAGGAGGCGCCCGCCGCGGGGATAATTCGGGACAAGACGCTCGTGGCCTGGACCGCGCCCGCGAACCTGACGCAGCGTGGCGGCAGCGCGCTGACGCTGGAGGACGGCGAGGACCGCTTCGACGCAATCGTCTTCGGCGAGCTGGCCGCCGGCAAATGGATGGCCGGCAGCGACTTCTTCAAGCGAACCCACAAGGAGCAGGACGGCTGGCCAAGCGAAACGGCTGATGCGAAGACGGTCGTCCAGATGGCCATCGTTTACAAGGGCAACGAGGTCACCATCTATCGCGACGGCAAGGTTTACGCCGCGTACCGGATTGACAAGCCGCAGGATTTCGGCGCCGGCTCGTTCGCGGTGCTGGGCGTGCGGCACGTCGCGGCCGGCAACGACTGCTGGTTCGCCGGCGCGATCCAGGATGCCCGCATCTACGACGTGCCTCTGACCGCCGAACAGCTCGGCGCACTGAAGCCCAGCCAGCCCTCCGACCCCAGACCGCTGGCGTGGTGGAATTTCAGCGGCGGCAAGGCCGAGGACGTGATGGGCAGGTTCCCGAACACCAAGCTCTTCGGCAAGGCCAAGGTGGCCGACGGCCTGCTGCACCTGGACGGCCCCGGCAGTTACCTGGTCAGCGGGCGCGGCGAGCTACGCAGTTGGAGCGGCGAACAGGCTTCCGCCACGCCCCGCAACGCCGGCGGCGACCCCATCGCAGATACACGCGCGCTCCGCGACATACTTCTGGCCGATCCGTACCGCCCGGCGTACCACTTCGTGATGGACAACCACGTGACCACGAACTCGTTCTTCACTGCCACGATCTACGGTTGCGAGGACTTCTGTGCCCTTACAGGTTGCACCTTCACCTGGACCGGCTCGCAGACCTCCGTCGTCGGCCAGATGGTCTCGGCCATGCAGGACGCGATCGCTTCGAAGGCGAACGGCATCGGTGTACCGATCATCGACAACACGGCCTTCAACGCTCCGACGAACGCGGCGCTCAACGCCGGCATTCCCGTCATTGCCTACAACGCGGATGTCTCACCCGGCTTCGTCAACAACAGGATGGCCTACGTCGGCCAGTCCAACCTGACAGCCGGAGCAGCCGTCGCGAACGCGGTCCTGGCTCACGGCGTGCCGCACCTGGTCAAGGGTGACCTCGTCGCCGGGATCATCGCTACCCCCGGCACCCTCAACATCCAGCCGCGGATCGATGGAGCGAAGCCGGTCTTCGCAGCTGCGGGCATCGACTTCGTCGAGGTCGGGACTTCGCCGACCGAGGGCGCGCCCGAGTACAACGCCATCGCGTCGTGGTACTCCGGCCACCGTGGCGTGAAGTTCATGATGACCGTGGAC
>JBEKKG010000655.1:0-4842 GCA_050010835.1 Planctomycetota bacterium | reverse complement strand
ACTGGTGCAGGCTCGCAGGCGCGATACGTCTCGCGAACAGGCACGTGTTCCGATGGTAGATGGCTGTCTTATCCGCGGCACAATACGGCCTCGCCAGACGGTCTATTTTCGCAGGGTCCCACATGCCGGCCTTGGCCGCCCTGGCTTCTTCTTCGCAAGCTTTCATCTGCCTGTATTCTTCGGAAGTCAGCCCCATGCCCATCGCGCGAGCCAGGCCTTCCCGCACCAGCACCACGCCGACGTCAACTTCCTCGCCCTGCGGGTCGTCCGGGAGAGCGAACAGGCGCGCGACGACGCGCCCGTGGATGTCCAGCGGTTCGCGCGCCAGTTTCAGCCGCACACGTTTGCCTTCCACCAACGCGATGTTGCGCGTGGTGGCCAGCGGGCCGATCACGGACTTGTCCCGCACCCAGCGCCCCGTCTCCGGGGCGTCCATGCCGTGATAGCGGACGTGCAGGCCGTTCTCCAGCACCACGGTGTCCCCGTCCACGACATGGCGCACGCGGTAGACACCGTTGTCCACGACGCTCAAGTCCAGCGTTAAGCGCGCCTGCTCCTGTGGCCGCCGCCACGCACCCAAGAAATAGCCGGCGCCAAGGCCCAACACCAAGGCGAGAGTAACCGCAACGGCTATGCGCACCCTGGGACCTCCTCAGAATGCCGATCCAAAATCAAGAATCCAAAATCTTAAAGAGGGGGCGCATTTGGTCCCACAGGGTCTCAAGGGCGAGGGGCACGGTGGACGTGTCGGCAACGATGTGCATGAAGTTGGTGTCGCCGCTCCAGCGCGGCAGGGCGTGCATGTGCAAGTGTTCTTCGACGCCGGAGCCCGCTGCGCGGCCCAGGTTCATGCCCAGATTGTAGCCTTGTGCGTGCAGTACTTGGGCAATGATGTCCACCGCGTGGCGGGAGTATTCCCACAGATAGGCGCTTTCTTTCGCCGCCAGTCCGGGCAGATCCGCGGTGTGGCGCCGTGGAGCGATCAGCAGATGGCCGCCGGTATAGGGATAGCGGTTCATGATGACCAGGCCATGTGCGCTGCGATGCAACAACAGGATCTTCTTCCAGGCCGCCTCATTGCCCTCGGGAACGCGGCAGGCCTGGCAGAAGAAGCACGCTTGGTCCTTCGGCCCCAGGATGTAGGCAATTCTCCAAGGGGAGATGAAGACCCTGCGTTGCGCCTTCATTGCTCTGCGCGAAGCTGGGGCTGCCGTGTGCACGTGTCACTCACCGTTCCTGCTTGTGGCTTTGGCCGGCTTGCTGTTACGCCGCCCGACGCGGCCAGTTTCCTGCCGCGGCAGCGCGGTCGGCTTGGGGAGCGGCAGGCCGCGCAAGACACGGGGGAGCTTTACTTTGAACTGCGGCTGCTGCGTCTTGCCGGGACGTCCCGCAGGCAAGTCGCGCTGCGCGTTCCAGTTCGGGCCCCCGCCTTGGGCCTGGGGCCGTTCCAGAACAGGCTCTTGCGCGCCCGAGGGCGCGACGAGCCAGCCGAAGCCGCCCGAGCCCGAGCCTGAACCGGCCACGCGCCCGCTGGCGCCCAGGAAGCTCCAACCCCAGGAACCCGCCACGGGCCGCCCGCTGGCGGAAGCACCCAGCATCATGCTGCTGACCAGCGCAAAACTGCTTTGCAGCCGCGACGCGCCCAGAAAGCCCGAAACACCGCGTTTGCGCGCATCGGCCAGGGCCAGCGCGTCGTGCAACAAGCGCTCCTCTTCCTCGGGCGGCAGGCGCCATTCTTCATCCGCAGCTTCCGACACTCCCTCGCGCGGGGTCTCGATGATTTCCGAGACGAGCAGGCTGATCCACTCGCCTTCCGGGGAGAGCAGCCCGAGTTCCAGCATGTACTTGCCGGGCCCGCCGACATGGATGTACCAATTGCCGACCGCCGGCTCGATCTCCATGTCCACGGCGCTGCCTTCATTGATGCGGTAAATGCGCAGGACCCAGGCGCAGGAGTCCACGAAGGGTGCGCCGCGCTGCGCGCGCAGTTCGGGCAACTTCGGGCCATGCAGTTCCCAATAGGAGAAGAGCCACTGCGGATCGCGGACCAGGGCTATCAGCCGGTCCAGGCTGTAGTTCTCCGGAACCGGGGCGCCGCGGTCTATGAACCCCGGCAACCCCTGCGGCTCGCGCGGCGCAGCGGGCGGGCTGGAAGCAGGTGTCTGCGCCAGCTTGGAACTTGCGGGCGTCTTCAGGATCTCGGCCTGCGGCAGCGGCTCCACAGGCGGCGGGGGAGGCGCGGCGCGGCGGGCGCGGCGCAACGGTCTCCTGGCGCCGCCGGCTGCGGCGCGTGCTGCCCCTCCGGCAGACTGTGGTTTTCTCGTCTTGTGCGCTTCGGCTGCCGCGCGTCTTCCGGTCCGCCGTGCTCCAGCGGCCTTGGAACCGCCAGGATCTTTAGCCATAACAAAACCCTCCCCCGCTCAGAATGCCCTGCCTCTATGTGCTGAGCCACCCGCGGCACAGCCACTCATTCTGGCAACCGTTCAGTCCGGGCTGCGGCCGTGAGGGAGTCCCGAAGCCTCGGGACCTGCTAACGCGCGCGGCTCGGACTGGACGGTCACTCATTTTGAATGAAAAATGGGGCAGGACAACAGAAAAAACAAAATCTTCACGGGCAAGGGAGTTGTCAACCGGCGCAAAGACCGTAGATTCAAGCGCGGACGTTTTCACGAAACCGCGTGTGTGAGAAGGAGACCGGGTCATGAAGCTATCCAGGCGCACGGCGCTAGTCCTGCCAGTCCTGCTGGCCATCCTTGCCGGCTGCGGCTCCCAGGGACCCTCGGGAAAGGCCGCCAAGGAGATCGGCGACGCTGAAAAGGCCATCGCCAACGCCAAAGCTTACGCAGACAAGAGCGAACTAGAGAAGGCGGCAATGGAGTACAACCGCGCCAGCACGCTCATTGCCCAGGGCAAAGCGCTGGCTGTCAACACGGAAGTGCCCTCATTGCAGAAGCTCGATGCCGAAGCGCAGAGCGGCGCAGCCGCCGTGCAAAAGCAGAAAGAAGAGAAGGAAAAGGCCGCTGAAGAAGCCCGGAAGAAAGAGGAGTTGGCTCAAAAGACCAAGCGCTGGCGCACGCGCGTGGCCATACCGGCCGAAATGGACTACCTCAATGTCCTTCCGGCCAACATGGTCATCGCAGGCCAGCTCAAGAACCTCGGCCAGTCCATCGAAAACGCGCGGAAGACCGCGCTGGGCCGTCTGCTGGCAGCGCAGGACCTCGCGCCTCTGTGGAAGAAACTCCAGGCCGAGCTGAACGATAAGCAGGAGTTCTCGAAGAACCTGGACCTCTGGTTGCCGCGCTTCAAGGGCGAGTTTGCCTTCGCCCTATGGCAGCTTGATTTCCAGGACGCGAGCGGCATGCGCGTGGCGGCGGTGGCGGAGATCACCGACCCCGTGCCGGAGGCCGTGCTGGACGAACTCCTGGAGAAGACTGAGTTCTTCCCGCCCGCCGGGCCTTTCACGGTGACATACAAAGACGTGGATATCTGGCAGCCCGCTCCTGGCGGCCCGGCGGTGGCCTTGCTGGGCCGGCATCTGGTTCTAGGACCCAACGCCGATTCAGTGAAAGCGATTGTGGATGGTTTCCTCAAGCCCGGCGGCTTTGGCGCGTCGGCGAATTGTGCCACACTCAAACCTTCCCTCGCCCAGAAGCCCGAGGTGCTGGTGTTCATGGACCTCCAAGGTTACCTGAGCGAGGTAAACAAGATGATGGGTGCCTTGCCCGGCAAAGACACCAAGGCCGCCGTCCAGAAGATGATGGACGCCGCCAACACCAATATCAAGCTGGTCGGCATGTCCAGCACTTGCGTGGGCGATGGCTTTGAGGACCGGTCGGCGGCGATTTCAGAGGGTGAGCTGAAGGGTTTTGGGTCCATGATGGCCATGCCTGCGGGAACGCCGCCGCCGCTGAACGCGCTGGCTTTTGTGCCAGCCAACGCCGCCGTGGCCCAAGTAGGCTACATGAATGCGCAGGTGGCGAGTACCGCGTTGCGCGCATATCTCGCCGGCTTTGACCAGATGGTGGACTCAGTTGCCAAGGAAATGCCGCCTCCGCCCGCGGGCGCGCCGGCCCCGCCGCACCCCCTGCGCGCGTTGAAAGCGTTCGAGGAGAAGACAGGCATCAATCTGGACGAACTCCTCGCGGGGCTGAAGGGCGAATGCGGCTTCTACGTTGTGTTGGCGCCGGGATTGGTGACGCAGCCGCCCGACATCGGCATGTTCATAACTTGCGCAGCCCCGGAGAAGGCCAAGGCCTTCAGCGACGCCATCGCCAAGGGCCTGGGCGCGTACTTCAGCCCTTCGCCGGTCCGGGAGCTCCCCGTCCAGGGACGTACTCTATATCAGCTCGACTTGCAGGCACTGGGTCTGCCGGTGGAGCAGAAGTTCCCTTATACGCCGTGCTGGGCCGTGGAAGGGAGCCACATTTTCCTGGCCTCCTCACCCCAGGCGCTGAGGAAACAATTGAGCTACGTGGACAGCAAGGCGGACGCGGGCCTGCTGACGCAGCCGGACTTCGTGAAGGCCCTGTCCGGGCTGGCGGCAGAAGAACGCAAAAGCCAGATCGTGTACATGGACATGAAAAACCTGCTCGCAGCGGCCGCCATGCTGGGCCTGCCGCTTCTGCAAGCCAGGATCACGGATCCTGAGCTCAAGAGCATTCTGCAAGGGCTGCCCCAGCCACAGGTGCTCTTCAAGGACATTACGCCGCTGGTGGGCGGCGGCGTGCAGCGGCCCGGGCGTGTAGAGAGCGTGTTGCGGAGCCCCGTGCCACCGGTTGGGACGGTGGCCGCTTTGGGCATTGGCCTGGCCTTGTTCATCGTCCCCCACATCGCGGAGCGCCC
>JBEKKG010000654.1:0-4856 GCA_050010835.1 Planctomycetota bacterium | reverse complement strand
TGGACAGGCCGGTCATCAGGTTGAGGTCGCGGCGATAGCCGTCGGGCGCCGGCAGGGGGGCTGCCGCATCAATGCCGGACAAGGCGATCTCGGCCACCTGAAAGTATGCCTCCTGCGGGGTGAACGTGAAGCGGTAGAAACGGCAGGCGGCCGGCTTGGCGATGTCGAAGGCCTTGGTCTGCTGGCGGCGCTCAAAGGGCTTGCCCAGGCTGCGGCGGTCCAGCTCGGTCCAGGCCTTGCCGTCCGCCGAGCCCTCGAGCACCCACACTTGCGGGTCGCGGCTCGGCACGTCATCGGCACTGGTCAACGAGTAGGAGGGGACCGTCTTGGTCTGGGCCAGTTCGATCTGCCAGCTCACCGCCTTGCCGGCCTTGTCCACGCACCACTTCGTGCCGATGTCGCCATCCACGGAGTTCGCGATCGTTTTTCCGTCACCGTTCTCGTGGCCGCTGGGGGAGGAGAGCTTCATTTCCGGCGCCGCGCCGCCGAAGCTCACGATCAGGTCCCCGAGCGTCTGGTAACAGCCGAACTGGTTGAGATCTCCCCAGCCTTTCACGCCCTCGGCATAGCGAAACCCCCTGTTGAGCGCGCCCCAGGCCCCGGAAATGTCGCCGGCAAAGAGTTTCTCCCGCACGTCCGGCAGGCATTTGTAAGCGTCGTAGTTGTTGCCGTCGTATGGGCCGCCGGACCAGAGCGAGGACTCGTTGAGCACGATGCGCTCCCTGCGCACCCCGCCCAGATCCATGGCGCCGAGACGGCCGTTTCCGAGGACGCAGGACTCGTGGAACGTCCTGCCCGGCTTGTCGAACCAGACGCTCATTGGCTCCGCAGGCGCGGACATCTCTTCGGCGTTAAGCACGGCTAGAGACGCCGGCAGCAGGGTGGCGAGTGCGAGGGATGTAATTTGCTTCATTTGATTTGTCCTTTCATTTCCAAAGGTCGGAAGTTACCGGCCGGCTTCTTCACATCAGGTGTCATGTTGCCTTCCTAATCGGTATTGAGGACTTTCCATTCCGTCCAAGGGGGCAATTTCGCCCCCGGTGCCGTTCCGTAATCGGCCGACTTGGCGTAAGGCGAGTCACCGGGCAGGGCGTACAACGGCGGATCGAGCGTCAGCGTGCCGGCGAAGTTCTGCGAGAGCCAGGGCAGTTTCGCGGACAGCTCCTTCCAGTTAGCGGCAGTCACAGCGTCCTTCGCCAGGGTAATTCTCCCCAGTTGGAACACGTTCTTGTGAAGCTCGGCATTCGGGGGGAGTTCGCTGGATATCCGCAGCAAATCCTGGCCGCAACTGGCCAGGATGCAGTTCGTAATCGCAGCCGGCCGCTTAAGCGCCACGCCCGTCGTGAAGGCGGCGAGGGTGCAATGATTCAGCCGTCCGGAGTCCATGCTCACGCCGACGGCCGCACCGTCAGCCGGGTTCCCGACAAGCAGACAGTTGGTCAAATTCAGCGCGGTCTCGGGCGCGCCCGTGACCTGCGGCCCGCAATTGCCGCTGAAGCGGCAGCTCAAAAAACTGTGGGCCAGCCCGGCCAGCCACGCGCCGGCAATCATGTTGTCGCGCACCACCACGTTCCGATAGACGGTGATGCTCGACATCACGTCCGCGATGCCGCAGCCGCCGTTGCGTTCAAAGAGTCCGCCGTCTATGATCGTGGTGCTGGTGCCGTGCAGAGAAATGCCTTGGTCGCAATTGAACGAACCGTTGCAGTTCTCGAAAACCACGCCAATGCCCCAGAATCCGGCAAAGCCGTCATCGTGCGAATAGCGCGAGAGCAGATTGCGGACGACCACGTAATCGTCGTCCACGAAGACGCCGGGGTTCAGCGGTATGTCAATCGTGCAGGCCTCAAGTTTCACGCCGGCCGGCTCGCGGAAGTAAAGGCGCCGCGGGCTCGCCTGCGTATCGTAGAAAAATCCCGCCTCGGGGATCGCAGCCAGCTCGCGCACGTGCGGCGCCGCTCTGCCGTTGAGGAAGAATATCTCCGGCGCCTGGCGCTCGGTGAACCAGCCCTGGTGGCGATTGTGCGCCAGCCAGTTGCTGCTGGGCATGCCGCCCTGATGCGGCGGTCTGTCGGGGCCTTGGTCTTCAAACCAGTACACGCCGTCTCTGAGCAAGGTCCAGAGCGCCGCCGGCACGGTAACCAGACCGCTCACCGCCGCGCCGTTGCCTTCGAGCACCAGCGGATGGCCCGGGCGCCCTTTCTTCAGATTCGCCACGCGCACGGCCTCACGGTAATCTTTTCCGGTGTTGGCTACGCTCACCAGCCCGCCTGTGGGAACTTTGCGGAGTGCGGCGCTGATCGTGGCGCAAGGCCCAGTCTTCCCATCCCCAACCGGGCGCGCGGCCTGGCCGTTGAAGTCGTCCGAGCCCACCTGGTTATCGGCGTATACTCTGCCGCCCATGCCGCCGGACTCGGCCGCCCAAGCGGCTGAGAGCGACCGCACCCACGGCGCGGCGCAGACAACCACTGCCAGAACAACTGTTGTCAGTTTCACCGGATCGTCCTTTCCGCACGAGGACAACACCCCTGGCGCACTCAGAATTCCGCCCGCAGGGTCGCAATCTCCCACGCTCTGACGGCAAAGCGGACCGTGCCGTCGCGCACCTCCAGCGGCTGCGGCTGGCGTTCGAGCAGGTTGACCTTGGAGACGCTGCGCACGGTCTCCGGGAAACGCACGGCTGCGTCCCCGCCCCGGCCGCGATACTCCCACAGGCGCACGATGGGCCCCTCGCCCTGCTCCGCCATCTTCAGCGCCGAAATGCGCACGTGATCGGAAAGGCATTGCGGCGCCTGGGGCAAGCGTGCCACGCCGGGCTGAACGATGAGGCGCGCGTTGTAGCCTTCGGCATCGTTGACGACGTCGCTCTCGGCAAAAGGCTTGTCGTAGGCAGTGATGGCGTAACTGAAATCGTGGTAACCCGCGTCGCGCATGCCATCGTAAGCGGTCATGGAGTAGAACTGTGGCTCGTGCAGATACGTCGGCACGGCAGGACTGCGCAGGAGCGAAAGCCACATCGTGGTGCCGCCCTTGTGGTCTTCTTCGAGCCGGTATGACGGAATGCCCTTGTTCAGCAGCGCGAACGAGAAGCCGCGCGCCTGCAAGCCGGCCCAGTTGACCGCGGGCCAGTCGCCGTTCGCGCCGGCCCAGTTGTTGAAGTCGCCCTGGTACGGTTGGCGCTCCAACATGCCGTAGGGAATGCCGTAGTAGTGCTTGCCGCGCGCAGGGACAGGGAAGGCCACGCGCACGCGGCCGTTGTGGGAGTCCCAATGGAGCGAAGTGTAAACCAGGACTCGCTCCAGGCCGGAATGCAGCGTCAGATCCACAATCCCGGACAGCTTCCAGCCGCGCGCCCAGGGCGCTTTCGAGAAATAGGGCAGTTCAATGCGAAAGCCCAGGCTTTGCCACGTCGGCTCGGCCTGGGCGTCTTTCAGCGTGGTGTATTCGGCCAAGCCCATGCGGGAGCAGTCCGCTTCGAGCGTGGCCCAGGGCGAGCCCGTGTCGCGCTCGACGACGAGCTCGCCGGGACGATACACGCCCGGCTTGAGAATCTCGCGCTTGAGGAGTTTGTCGTAGACCGACACGATGCCGTGCGTATCAGCTTTGATCCGAAACCGTTCGTTCTCGATGACTGGCTCGCGCAACTGCCGCCTGATCGGTGGCCCCGTCCTGCGTGGCACAACGCTGTAAATTCGTGCCCCAAACGGCGGGACATCCTTGGCCACGAACCAGACTCCCGCGGTCCGCTTGTTCCGAGCAGTCTGGGTTGGCACTTCGTGGCCATCCTGGTCACGCACCACGAGAGGCGAAGACGCCGGCAAAGAAGCGTGCACCCACCCGGTTGCCGGACCGCCGGTCATATTCAAAACACAGATTCGGTCTTTCGCGGGTTTGAGGAGCACCTTTCCGGCCTGGCGCCAGCGCTTCTGCGTGAACCTGTGCAGTTGGCGGTTCATTTCCTGCAGTTCGTCGTACGCCGCGTCCACGTGCGTCGCGGTGATCGCGTCGTGGAACATCGTGAAGAGCAGCGTGCGCCACGCGCTGTCGAGTTCCTCGCGCGGGTACTTCGCGCCTTGCAAGGCGGCGAGCGTGCTGAGGCCTTCCGCTTCCAGCAGCTTGTACTCTAACTCCCGGCATGTCTGTTTGAGCTGGATGCGCGTGACCCAGGTGCCCGAGTTGTTCGGGTTGAGTTCCGGGTCGGTGCAAAGGTCAGCCGGCGGCGGATTATCAACGCGGGCAACCATGTCGCGCAGCCAAGGTGTCGCCAGGAAATCTTCCTGGATCGCGAAACGCACGTCGTACTTCCGGCGCAACGTGTGCGCGCGAGCGATGACCTCGGGATTAGGCAGGTTCTCCTCGTAGCCCATCGAAATCACGCCGCAACCGCGCTCACGCAGGCGCTGGATGTCGAGCTGCTCGGGGAATACGGCTGGCGTCGCTTCAATCCCGCGCCCGCGGCACGAACGGCAGGCACGTGAGTTCTTCGCTTCCTTCCCCGAGCCGCCACATGCCATGCAGGGCCGGCACTTGGCGGCTTCGCGCGCGGAACCGATGCCCGGCAGGCTGGCGCAGCAGATTATCGAGCCATCGAGCCCGCGCCAGTAACTCTTGCGGCAGGGCGAGTAGCTGAAGCCGGTAACCCAGGCGATCTCGCAGCCGCGGAAAATCTGGGGAATCTGCGCGGAGTTGCCGAAGGCGTCGTTGCGGACGCCGAGCTGCGTGCGCTGACCGAGTTTCTCCTCAACCCACAACAGGCCGAGGAGGAAATTGCGCACCAGGCTTTCGCCCAGCACCATGTTCGAGTCCACAATGTTCTCGCCCGCGCCCGTGACGGCAAAGCGGCGCGCCGCGGCGAG
>JBEKKG010000653.1:0-4858 GCA_050010835.1 Planctomycetota bacterium | reverse complement strand
GGGCACGCCAATCTTCCCGAAGTCGTGGAACACCGCCGCCAACCCCAGGCGGTCCAGGTCCTCCTCGCACAGCCCCTTGCGCCGGCCGATCATGCGCGCCCACTTGGCCACGGAGTGGCTATGAAAACGCGTATAGGGATCCTTGGACTCCAGGACCTTGACCATCATCTCCAGGATGTTGACGAAGAGGCGCTGGGCACGCAGGTCATTCTCCAGGATCATGCTGTTGATGCGGTGCGCGGTCAGAGCTGTCTCGACTTTAAGCTCCAGTCCTTCCTCGCCGTGCTCCGCTACAGCCAGGTAATCATGCACGCCCAGTTCCAGGGCGCGCGCCTGGACCTTCTCCTCCTGGCACTCGGTAATTGCCAGCACCGGCCCCGTGAACAGCTCACGCAACTGGCGCAGGTTCTCCCACGATTGCTCGCTCTCGGGCTCCACGCCGAAGATAACGAGGTCCACCCGGCTATTGGGATTCTGGAGCTGATGCTCGCGCACAACTCCCGGACGCGCCGGATACCCTGCGACCCGGGTAAAACCGGCCCTGTGCAAGGCGAGTTCATGGAATTCGCGCCAAGCCAAGGCATCGTACAGGACCAGGATTTCACAGCCCGCACGATCTATCTCATAGGGAGCTTCCGCCACAGCCTCTTACCCTTCCTCGTTTTAAGTTATCACGACTTGGCCGGGTGCGCAACATATGGTTCGGGGGCCGGAGGTGTGCGCAGCGTAGGCATCCTGCCTGCTCGTGGATTTTGAGTTTGGTACGCGAGGAAATGCAGGCTGGAAGCCTGCGCTACCCCGGCGCGAGCAGCCCGAATACCGTGGCGCCGAGCAACAGGGCTTGGAGGCACAGCGCCAACGGCGGCCACCAGGGCACACACTCGTCCGGTTCTCCCCACCATTGCCGCAGCAGCTTGACCAAGGCCCACACGTGCAGCAAGCCAAAGACCAGCCCGAACAACCCGCTCACATAGACCGAATCCCGCAATTGCGGCTAAGGGAACCCTTCCAGCCGCAGCACCCCCAGCAACCCCGCGGGCGCCAACGCCAGGCCCACGATCTGCAACGCTTCGCTGCGCCACTTCTCCTTGCCCATAATCGTGTAGATGGTGGCCATCCCGACCAGGCCGCCGGGCAGCAGCGCCAGCAGCGCCAGCCCCAGCCACTTCACGCCCAGGCCTTTCTTGCGTTTTGCGGTTTTCCCTTTTCTGGGCGCTTTGGGCCAGCAGAAACCACCCTTGAACAGCCGGTCGAGCGCTGTCGCGGCGCCGATGAAAGTCACGGCCACCAGGCCCGCCAGCGCCAGTTTCTCGCCAATGTACAGCTCCGGAATGCGGTGCCAGGGCAGCGCCAGGATGCGCTCCAGCCACTCCAGCCGCGGCAGCCACGAAGGATAGGTGGTCAAGAAGAATGGCATCGCCGCATTCTACCAGCAATTGACAATTCCGCACAAAAAGAGGAAGATAAGGCCGCTGTGGGAAAAACCGGAGGGCACTCTCATGTGGGCACGCATCAAACGCATTTTCCGCTCCTTCATAGGAGCGTTCATCAGCCTGGGTGAGGACCCCAAGCTGATCCTGGAACAGAACGTCCGCGACATGCGCGACAAGGTCCCGGAGATGAACACCGGCATCGCCAAGGCCCGCGGCGGCATAATCCGCATTGAGAATGAGATCGGGCAGTACAAGCAGGAGTGCGCCAGGCTCACCGCGCGCATCAAGGCCTGCCTGCTCAGCAACGACGAAGCCCTGGCCGGCCAGTACGCCGTGCAGTTGAAGCAGCGCCAGGAAGCCCTTGAGCGTGACGACCAGCAACTCACCGCGGCCAAGGCCGGCTACGAGGCCCTGCTGAAGCTCAAAGAACGCTACATGCGCGAGATGAAGCTCAAGAGTGATGAAGCCATGCAGGCCATTCGCGAGGCCGAGGCCTCCAAGTGGAAGGGCGAACTGGCTGACGTGTTCCAGAGCTTCGAGGTTGCCGGCGTGGACGCCACGCACCAGGAGATGGTGGACAAACTGCGTGAGAAATCCGCCATGGCCGAGGGCAAGATCGCCGCAGCCGTCGAGAGCGTGGACATGAAGACCATCCAAATGGAGGAAAAAGCCCAGGCGCTCGAAGGCCAGGAACTGCTCAAACAGTTCAAGCTCGACCTGGGACTGGACAAGAAAGCTGAAGCCGCTGCGCTGCCACCCGTGGCCGAACCTGAGGCGAAAGAAGCGCCCAAGACCATCGGGCCGGAACGGCTGAAGGCGTAGGGTCGTGGTGCGGGGTGCGGAGTTCGAGTTTCGAGCAGTGCCTGGGAATTGTTCTAGTGAGGAACCCATGAAACAACTCTTGTGGGCACTAGCGGTCAGTGCCGCGTGGGTGCTGGTCTGTCCGGCCGGCTTGCGCGCGGGCGAGAAGAGCTCTGTGGATGAGAAGAAGCCTGGGGTTGAGAAGAACCCTGTGGTTGTGCTGGACACATCCAAGGGGGCCATGGAGATCGAACTGTACGCCGACAAGGCCCCGGAGACGGTCAAGAACTTCCTGGGCTACGTGAACGACAAGCATTACGACGGCACGATTTTCCATCGCGTCATGAGCGACTTCGTGATTCAGGGCGGCGGCTTCTCGGAGGACCTTACTCTGAAGAAGACGAAGGACCCGATCAAGAACGAATCCGCCAACGGCCTGAAGAATGAGAAGTACACCGTAGCCATGGCGCGTCCCGGAGATCCGCATTCCGCGACGTGCCAGTTCTTCATCAATGTTGTGGACAATCTTGGGTTGGACAAAGACAAGTACGAGGACGGCTGGGGCTACTGCGTTTTTGGCAAAGTCGTCAAGGGCATGGAAGCGGTGGACGCTATCAAGACCGTCCCGACCGTTGCAAAAAGTAAGATGCTCAGGAATCTGCCGGCCGAGACGGTGCTGATCAAGTCGGCCAAGGTGAAAGAATAACCCTATCTCCGGATCATCGCGTCCCGCGTCCGCCCCACCCCGATATACCGCACGCGCACGCCGGCCAGCGCTTCCACGCGCTTGACGAAGTTCCGGGCCGCCTTGGGCAGCTTGGCGAACGCGCGGATTTCGTCGAGCGGCTCTTTCCAGCCCGGCAGCGTCTCGTAAACCGGCTGCGCGCGTTCCAGCGCCTTGTGGTCGCAGGGGAAGCGTTCCACGCGCGCGCCGTCAATCTCGTAGGCGACGCAGAGCTTCACTTCCGGTTCGCCGGTCAGGACGTCGAGCTTCGTCAAGGCGAGGGCGTCAATGCCCGAAACCTCCACGGCGTACTTGACGCCCACCGCATCGAACCAGCCGCAGCGGCGCGGGCGGCCCGTCGTCGTCCCGAATTCCCCACCGCGCTGCCGCAGGGCCTCGCCCAGCGCATCTTGCAGCTCAGTCGGGAAAGGCCCGGAACCGACGCGCGTGGTGTAAGCCTTGGCCACGCCCAGCGTCAGCGCGATCTTGCGCGGCGCAATGCCCGTGCCCGTGCTCCCGCCGCCGGCAGTGGCGTTGGAGCTGGTCACGAAGGGGTACGTGCCGTGGTCCACGTCCAGCAGCGAGCCCTGCGCGCCTTCCAACAGCAAGGGCCGTCCTTGCGCCAGGGCCGTGTTCAGGAACAAGGCCGTGTCCGTGATGAACGGCTGGAGGCGCGGCGCATAGGCCAGGACTTCCGCGGCAACTTTTTTCGCATCGAGCGGCGCTGCGCCGTACACGGACGCCAGCAGCGGATTGAGCTCGCTCAGCCGCTGCGCGACGCGCGCGGCGAAGTAGTCCGGGTGCAGCAGGTCAATGGCCCGCAGGCCGGAGCGGGCCGCTTTGTCCACGTAGCACGGCCCGATGCCGCGCCCGGTGGTGCCAATCTTCCCTTGGCCGCTGCTTTCCTTGCGCTGCTCGGACACCTGGTCCAGCAGGCGGTGGTAGGGCATCACCAGATGCGCGCGTTCGGAGAGGAGCAGGTTGGAGCCGTCAATGCGCACCCCGCGCGCCAGCAGTTCATCCACCTCCTTGACCAGCTCCGCCGGCTCAACCACGCAGCCGTTGGCGATGACGCAGACTTTCCGGTCGTGCAGGATGCCCGAGGGGACAAGGTGGAAGGCATAGCGTTCGCTGCCCACTACCACCGTGTGTCCGGCGTTGGAGCCGCCGCCGTAGCGGACCACGATGTCCATTTCCGGCATCAGCGCGTCCAGCACCTTGGCCTTGCCTTCATCGCCCCACTGGGCGCCGACGATGATCGTTGCGGGCACCTGAGTTCCTCCTCCCTGGCTGCCGGGGCCTTCGGGCGGCCCCAACAAAAAACGGCCGCCGGCGAAAGGCCGCGACCGTTGAGACAGTATTTCCCGGCGGCGGGCGCGCGTCAAGCGCACTATTTTTTCAGTCTCCGAGCCGCGACCGTGAGGGAGCGGACGCTGCCACTTGCATACGCGCACGGCTCGGACTAAGCGGTTGCAATTTTTGATTTTTCTCTTCTAATGCGCTGATCAGGCTCAGAGGCGCTCCCACAGATGCGTGTCCTGCTGGTTGACGACGAACACACTATTCGGCTGACGCTCGGCGACGCGCTCGAGGACGCCGGCCACCGCGTGACGCGCTGCGAGAACCTGGCGCAGGCCCGCGAAGCGCTCGACCAGGGCGCGCTGGACTGCCTCATCACGGACTTGCGCCTGCCTGACGGCCCCGGCCTCGACCTGCTGCCGCTGGCGCGGGCGCGTAACCCCGCCGCGGGACTGCTGGTCATCACGGCGCACCAGACCATTGAGACGGCCATCGCCGCGACCAAATCGGGCGCGGATTACCTGGTCAAGCCGTTTCTCAATGAGGAAGTGCTGGCGCGCCTGGAGAAGATTGGCGAGGTCCAGAAACTGCGGGCCGAACT
>JBEKKG010000652.1:0-4860 GCA_050010835.1 Planctomycetota bacterium | reverse complement strand
GACGAGTGCGGCGGCGGCGCCGGCGATCACGGCGGGCACGGTGCAGCCGGGCGACACGGCGAACTTCACGGAGACGTACGACACGAAGAACGCGGGCACGGGCAAGACGCTCACGCCGGGCGGGACGGTTAGTGACGGGAACAGCGGGAGCAACTACACGTATGGCTTTGCGGCCGGCGCGAGCGGCGTCATCACGGCGCGGGCGCTGACGGTGACGGCGGCGGGCGTCAACAAGGTCTACGACGGGACCACGGCGGCGGCGGCCAACCTGTCATCCAACCAGGTCGCCGGCGACACGCTGACGCTCAGTTACACCAGCGCCGGCTTCAACGACAAGAACGTGGGCAACGCGAAGACGGTGACCGTGAGCGGCATCACGGTCACGGGAGCTGACTCCGGCAACTACGCTTCCAATACCACGGCAGGGACCACAGCCGAAATCACGGCGCTCGCCATCACAGTGACGGCGGTGACAGACAGCAAGACGTACGACGGCTCCACGAGTTCCGCGGGCGTGCCGGCGATCGCGTCAGGCAGCCTCGCCGCGGGGGACACCGCGGGTTGGACACAGACATTCGATAACAAGAACGTGGGCACGGGCAAGACGCTCACGCCCGCCGGTGCGGTGAACGACGGCAACAGCGGCAACAACTACAGCGTGACGTTCGCCGGCGTTGCCACCGGCGCCATCACGGCGAAGACGCTGACGGTCTCGGGGATAACAGCGCACAACAAGGTTTACGACGGGACAACAGCGGCGGCGCTGACGGGCACACCCGGGACGCTGGCGGGCGTTGCCGGCGGAGACACGGTGTCGCTGAGCGGGACTGCGGCGGGCACGTTTGCAGACAAGGACGTGGGCAACGGGAAGACGGTGACGGTGAGCGGCCAGTCGCTTACGGGAACTGACGCGGGCAACTACACTCTGACGGAGCCGGCGCCAACAGCCGACATCAGCGCGCTGGCGCTCACGGTCAATGCCGACGCGAAGAGCCAGGTCTACGGCACGGCCAACCCGGCTTTGACCTACACGTACACAGGGTTGGCGAACGGGGACGCGTCCGCTGCGTTCACGGGTGCTCTGGCCACAACTGCCACGGCCAATCCCGGGGTGGGCACGTATGCGATCACGCAGAACACGCTGGCGGCGACGGGGAACTACAGTATCGGCACGTTCAACGGCGCCAACCTGAGCGTAACTGCGGCCTCCTTGACCGTGACTGCCGACGCCAAGAGCAAGGTCTACGGCGCGGCCAACCCGGCTTTGACCTACACGTACACAGGTTTGGCGAATGGGGACACGTCCGCTGCGTTCACGGGCGCTCTGGCCACAACTGCCGCAGCAAATTCCGGAGTGGGCACGTATGCGATCACGCTGAACACGTTGGTGGTGACTGGGAACTACAGCATCGGCAAGTTCAGCGGCGCCACCCTGAGCGTGACTGCGGCCCCCTTGACCGTGACTGCCGACGCCAAGAGCAGGGTCTACGGCACGGCCAACCCGGCTTTGACCTATACGTACACGGGGTTGGTGAACGGGGACAAGTCCGCTGCGTTCACGGGCGCTCTGGCCACAGTTGCTACAGCTAATTCCGGCGTGGGCACGTATGCGATCACGCAGGGCACCTTGGCGGCGAAGGGCAGCTACGGCGTCAACTATGTGGCCGCGGCGCTGACGATTACGCAGGCCACCGCCACGGTAACGCTGAGCAACCCGTCGCCAACCTACGATGGCACGCCCAAGACCGTTGTTTCCTCGACCACACCGGCGGGGCTGAACCTGGCCTGCACTTATGACGGCTCGCCCGTTGCGCCCACGAACGCGGGCAACTACAACGTGGCGGCCACGGTCAATGACCCCAACTACCAAGGCTCCGCGGTCGGCCTGCTGTCCATCGCCCCGGCAGCCGCGACAGTGACGCTGGGCAGCCTGACCCAGACCTATGACGGCACACCGAAGTCCGCCACCGCCACGACAGTGCCGGCAGGGCTGCAGGTCACGTTCACGTATAATGGCTCCGCCACACCGCCCACCGGCGCGGGCAGCTATGCGGTCGTGGGCACGATCGCCGACAGCAACGGCTCCGGCAGCGCCAGCGGCACGCTGACGATCATTGCCCTTACTCCCGCCGCTACGCCCACTTTCAGTCCTGCCGCGGGAAGCTACGTTGGGGCGCAGTCAGTAACGATTTCCTGCGCGACCAGCGGCGCGAAGATCTTCTACACAACCGACGGGAGCACGCCGACGGCCTCGTCCCTGCTCTATACGGCGGCAATCAACGTGTCCACGCCGGCCACAATCAAGGCTTATGCCGTGCAAGCAGGCCTGGGCGACAGTCCCGTGGCCAGCGCAACCTACACAGTGTATCTGCCGAATTCCGCCGGCGCCGGCCAACCCACTCCGAACCTGGGCGTCACAGCGGCCAATCCCGTTGACGGCACGTCGGTGACGGTGGCTGCCAGCGACGGCGGCGTGGTGCAGTTGAACGCGGGTGAGACGGGTGGCGCCCTGCCTCCCGGGGGCACAATCACCACGGTATACTACGACGCCGCGGGCAATGTTGTCGCAACCGTCCAGGGGCCGCAGTCCGCCTACGAGTTCGCGGACGCGGGCATGTATCTGGCAGTCGTTACAGTGACGGACGCGCAAGGAAACACCGGTACGACGGAAATCGCGCTGCCCATCAGCGCGGCAGAGACCGGAACTGCTCAAGGGACAACGCCCCCCAGCAGCATGACCATCAGCGCCGTGACGTTGAAGGGCAAGCTCTTGTTCACCCCCGGCAAGGCGGATTCGGTAGCGTTCAAAGGGACAGTCGTCTTGCCGGCCGGCCTGGACCTCTCGAAAGCCCAGACGCTCATTGTGTCTTTGGGCAACGTGGTTGACACGGCGAACCTGAACACCAAAGGCCAGGTCAAAGCCGGCGCGCGGAACCGGCTCAAGAGCGTCGCCGTCAAGTACCCGAAGATTCCGAAGGTGAACAAGAAGGTGTCCACGATCACCACTGCGGGGCTGAAGGCCACGGTTGCGTTCACGTTAAGCGCGCCCCAACTGGATGTTCTCGGCTTCGCCGCGGAGGGCATCTCGAAGGCGGGTGGGACGCTCAACCAGTCCGTCTCGCGAACCGTTCAAGCGGCCTTGGTCCTGGGCGGGGCGGCCTACCGGGTGGATGTGCCGGTGAACTGGAAGCTCTCAAAGAAGGGGGATAACGGACAACTTACAAGCAAGAAGTGAGGCCGGCCATACTGCGCGCGGTTCTCACTGTGCCGGATCAACAAACACGCCGCTGACCACCGCGTTGTTCCCGGCAGTCCTGGCAATCTCGACCGTGACGCGGCCCTGCACGGTCCAGGTCAGCCAGCGTCCCTGCTTGAAGGCTACCACCTTCTGGCGGGATAGTTCCTTCCCCGAATCCGTGCCGCTCACGGACACTTCCATCTGGCGCCCGGTGTTGTCCCAATCCACGATGTAGATTGTCATCCGGCGCGGTTTGCCGCCGCCGTCCAGGCTGAACGAGACCGCTTCGCCGTAGCGGCAGGCGGCGGAGCGGCCTTTGCCGTCCGCCAGTGCGCGTGGGTCATCCGTTGTGGCCGCCCAGGTCCATTCACCGCCGCTCAGCCAGTCGAACGGGAGCGCGGCGGGCATGGCCGCGGCCTTCCCGGCCAGGGCCTGGCCGTCCTTCCCGTATTTGCCCACCCAGTCGCCTTGAGTCTGCTCGTCGGCGCCCACGAAGCCGGCGGTGGCCGTCTCTTTCAGCGCTGAGATGGTGAAACGGATGCGGTCCTCCCGATACACCACTTGGCCATCCTTGAGAGATTCGACAATGAGGTGCAGTGTCCTGCGGTCCTGGCCCGGCGCCGGTGCGGCGAAGGTGATCGTCCGCGCCAGGTGGAAACCTGGTGGGATATCAAAGACGGCGCTGGTTTGCGCAGGCAGCGCGAGCGGGCCGTCAAGCGTATCCCAGTGAGCGCTCCAACGCAGCGCCAGCGCAGAGCCCGACAGTGCGCCGTTGAACACCTCGATAGAGCGCTCGATGCGGTCGTCAGGAGCATAGAGCGGGACGCGATAGGGCCAGGCGATCTTGCCGCTCTTGGAATTTTCTTTGATCGCCGGGTTCATTTGCAGCAGGCCGCTATCCACCACGAGAAAGGGATGGATGGCCCGCTGCACGGTCCTGACGATGGGCGAGTCCCAGCCGTCCACCCCGTCGCGGCGGTTGCCGTAGTTATTGAAGATCCAGGGATGCCGTTCCTGGTTCATGCCTTCCAGGAAGTTCGGCCAGAAGTTCACCCAGCTCCACGGCGCGAAATGCGCCCAATCGTTCATCCGCATCTTGAGCGCTTGCATCGCAAAGTCCGCCATGCCGTCCGTGGCCCAGGCGCATTCGCCCATGCCGCGGATGTGGTCGCCGCTCTTCACGATCTGCGTGTAGTGCTCCATCTGGTGCGCATGGCCGCCCTTGAAGCCCTGAACCACGCCGGTCTGGCCGTTGTTGACCTCGAATACGTAAGGCCTGCCGGGGTCCGCCTCCATAGCGGCATCAATGAGGCTCCGCCACACGCAGTTCGGGCTGTTGAAATCGCCTGGCAGAGATTCATTGGCCAGCGAGTACCGGGCGATGCAAGGATGATTACGCACCGCGCAAATGGCTGCTTGCAGTTGCCGGGAGAAGCTGTCCGCTTGAAAGGCGCTGGTCCCATTGCCCCAGGACCCGCCTTCCGGCACCAGCATGTAGCCGGCTTCATCCGCGGTTTCGAGCATGTACGCGCTCGGCACGCTGGTGGACAGGCGCATGGTGTTGAAGCCGATGCGCTGGTAGCGCCTCCAGGTCTCGGGGCAACCCTTGCAGGCGCCGTGAG
>JBEKKG010000651.1:0-5475 GCA_050010835.1 Planctomycetota bacterium | reverse complement strand
AGCGCAGGGCTTCAGCAAACGACGGCGCACCGATGGGCATCACCATGAACTCTTGCAGGTCAACGCTGTTGTCGGCGTGTTTGCCGCCGTTGAGGATGTTCATCATGGGCACCGGCAGACGCACAGCTCCCGGGCCGCCGAGGTAGGCGTACAGCGGCAACCCGGCGGCAAGCGCCGCGGCACGGGCGGCGGCCATGGAGACGCCCAGTATCGCATTGGCACCCAGCTTGGACTTGGTCGGCGTGCCGTCCAACTCCAGCATCAGCCCATCAAGCGCGGCCTGCCGTGCCGGGTTTTGACCGATGAGCTTGGGCGCGATCCTCTCGGTGACATTCGCCACGGCCTTCAGGACGCCCTTGCCGCCGTACCGCTTCTTGTCTCCGTCGCGCAACTCAAGCGCCTCGTTTTCGCCCGTCGAGGCGCCCGAGGGCACGGCCGCCGACGCGACGATTCCATTGTCCAAGCCGACGCGCACGCGAAGCGTTGGGTTACCCCGTGAATCCAGGATCTCCAGGGCTTTGACACACGCAATCTTCGTAGACACAAATTCCCTCCCCATTCTTGGTGAAGGGCATTCTGGCACGGGTCTGCCTGCGCGTCAAGAGCATATCAGCAAATGTACCGCGGGCGTCCCGCCCGCCCGTGGCAGGCCGGCAGGGCGCGAGGACGAAGGCGGGCGGGACGCCCGCGGTACGCTCTGGGCCACGCATTTACTGACATGCACCCGAGTGCGGCGGCTTGCCGCCGCTTTCAAAGCGGTGACAAGTCACCGCACTCCAAAATATGCGACGCGGCGCTGCGCCTCTGTGGTGGATGGCGCTCTGGAATCACCGTACATTTTTATTTGATTTTTCTCTTGACATCGTAATGCCATGATGATACTATGAGTAATGGTACGCAGGCGTGGGTGCAGGGCGGTCCTCCTGGATCGCCGCCGCTTGCGCAGCCAACAGGGAAGGCGATCCAGAGGATCGCCCTGCAATTAAGGAGCGGCATCATGGAATCCAAGTACGATCAGGACGACTGGCGGATCATCATGGGGGAGCACGTCAACGGCGGTTGTTGCGTTTCAGAAACCTTGCGGGCTGTGCGCGCCAAATTCCCCAGGTTGGCCCACCTCGCCAGGAAGACATTTGAGGAATACCTCAGATCCGAAAACGGCCGGAAGCAGCTTGATGAGGAATTGCGGGCCAAAGAGGCGGAAAGGCAGGCCTCTCTGGCGCGCAACCGGGAGAAATGGAGTGGGTTGTCCTTGTACCAACTCTGGGAAGCCTGCTCCAAGGAACTGCTGATCAACGCTATGGCCGGCGACAGAGAGGCCACGCGGCAGGCCATCAAATACTTGCGCGCGGAGAAGGGGGTTCGAGAGAGACCAGGAATGAGGGGCGAGGGGCCAGGGGTGAGGGGCGAGGGGCCAGGGATGAGGGGTGCGGAGTGTGGCGCGACCGCTGAGGTTGCTGTTCCATGATTCCCATTCTTCCCATACTTCCCATAGCAGGTGGCCGCGCCCCCCGGCCGGTAGGACAGGCTTTCCAGCCTGTCCGGACAGCCTGGAAAGGCTGTCCCACCACTTTGGAGCACGCCGCCTTGCCAGTAGTAAAAATAGTAAAATTACCAAAGAGATTTTTCTCTTTGGTAGCGCAGGGAGAGTTGGCAACTCGCCCCACGCCAGTAGCAAAAATAGTAAAATTACCAAAGAGATTTTTCTCTTTGGTAACGTAGGGCGAGTTGCCAACTCGCCCCACGCCGGTAGTAAAAATAGTAAAATTACCAAAGAGATTTTGCGCTTTGGTAACGCAGCGCGGGTTGCCAACCCGCCCCACGGCGGCCGAGGCAACGCCTGAGGCCTTCTGGAGTACTCCATGAAAGAGCAATTTACCTCCGAGGAATGGCAACGCATCATCTACGAGCACGTCAAGGGCGGCTGTTGCTACCGCGCCACCATCTGCAAACTGCGCAACGGCTGTTTTCCGCAATTCGAGTGCGTCTCCACGAAGGAGATCAGCGACTACCTCGAGACCCCTGAGGGCGAAGCGTATTTTGAGGCCTGCGAGGCCGTCCATGAAGAACAGATACAAGCCGGCGTGAAGGACAGGGCCGCCAGAGAGGCAGAAGCTCTGCACAGGATGAGCGTGCACGAGCTTTGGGAAGAATTGACCAAGAGGCAATTGCGCCGCGGCATAGCCGGCGACCAGGAAGCCACGCGCTTTGCGATCCAGTTGTTGCGAGTTGGGCCGCGGCTGCGCAGGCCTCCCGAGGGGCAGCCCGCTGACGCTACAGCCCCTCAAGAGCTGCGCGAACGGCGGCAGCCTGTTCACAAAGACGACGATCCGCCTTGGTCCTTGCGCTCTGCCAGCCTGCCACGAGCAGGCGGGACGCCCGCGGTACAGCTACACAGCACCCCACGTCCGCCGCCCCAAATGGCGTCCGGCGAAGTCGCGTGAGCTCAAGGGGAGTGTTTCAAGAAAGTTAGCCCGCATTTCCCACTACTCACTAAACACAGAGGACGCAGAGGAACGCAGAGGGGTTCGTAAGAAAGGTTTTACTGTTGTCTCCAATGTCTCTTCCTCTGCGTTCCTCTGCGCCCTCTGTGTTGAGAAGTTCGGGCTAACTTAGATGAAACACTCCCGAGCTCAAGCGTCCTGCGTTTCTTCCTTCGCATCCTTCGGGGGTTGGCGTAGATTGTCCGGGCAGTTGGGGCCACGGGAGGCGACTGGATGGCGCGAAGTTTCCATTATGTGGCGGGCTGGGTCTGGGCCGCCAGTGTGCTTGCGGCGGGTGAGGACGCTGGCCTGGCCGCCAATGAGAAGGCGGCTGTGGAGGCGTGCAAGGCTTACGCTGAAGCGCAGGAGATCTACCACCGCACGGACTTCAACCGGGACGGCGTCCTGGAGTACGCGCAGACCTTGCACGGCGGCAGGGCAGCGATTCTCAAGGCGCCTGATGCCTCCAAGCTGCCCCAGCCCACGGATGAAGAACGGCAGAAGGCGGCCAAGTTGATCAAGGACCTGGGCAGCAACGATTTTGCCGTGCGGGAACAGGCCACTGTTGAGCTGGCCAAGCTGGGTCCCAAGGCGCTCACGCAACTACAGGCCGCGCAGAAAGAGCAGGCCGATGCGGAAGTGCTGCATCGCTGCCGCAAGCTGATTGAGCAGTTCACTATTGCCCTGACGCCGGCTGCGAGCCTGGATCTGCGCTACGGACTGTACAGCTCGGGGACGGACGGCGGCACTGAGGGCGATCTGTGCTTGATAGACAAGGACTTTGCCAAAGCTGAATGGCCCGCCGGCAGTGACGGCAGCACCGCCGTGGCCAAGAAGGGTTATTTCTTTCGAGTGCTCTCGCGGCAAGGCCCCGACGCCACGGGCGGCGCAAAAGACTACATCAGGGTGTCCCCCAGCGGCACGCGCAACATGACCCTCGGCTACGCTTTGCTGGCGTTCCCCAAGGAATATGGCGTCTCGGGCAAGAAGTGCTTCAGCATCAACAACCATGGCACCATTTTTGAGCGCGACTTTGGGGGCAAGGAGCAGACCGAGGCCTATGTGAAGGATTGCAGCGAGTTCAACCCGGCAAAGGGCTGGACTCCGGCGGATTGAGGTGCGCTATGGCGGAGCAGCGTGCGGAGAAGACGGCTTTGGCGGCGGCCGGAGGGACGCCGGCGGCACAGTTGCGGGTTTACCTCGCAGCGCCGCTATTCACTATTCAGGAGCGGCGTCTGAACCGCGAAGTGGCGCGGGCGCTGGAACGCGAACTGCCCGGCGCAACGGTGATTCTCCCGCAGGACTTCAAACACGATGGCCGCTACAATTCGCCGCGCGCCTTCGGACTCATCTTCAAAGGCTGTCTGGAACTGCTCGATTCGAGCGACTGCATGGTGGCGTGGCTGGACGGCCCGGATGGCGACAGCGGCACCTGTTTCGAGGCCGGCTATGCCTACGCCAAGGGCATTCCCGTTGTGGGCGTGCGCACCGACTTCCGCCTGAACCAGGAACGGGGTGTAAACGTAATGCTGTCGCGCGGCTGCCGTGCGTTCGTATACCGGCCGTCTTTCGATGAAGACGTGGACGGCCTGGCGCGCGGCATCGCGCACGCGGTGAAGAAGGTAGTGAGGGGCGAGGGGCGAGGGGCGAGGGGCGAGGGGCGAGGGAAAAGGGGTGAGGGGTGAGGGTTCGGAGTTCCGCGTTCACGCGACCCTCACCCCTCGCCCCTAACCCCTCGCCCCTACCTGAATGAGGATGAGAATGGCTGATCCCAAGCGCATCTACCTATGCGGGCCGATAATGGATTGCGTACCGCAGGAGAAGAAGGACTGGCGCACGCGGGCCAAGGAACGCCTGGCGGGCCGTTTCATCCTGCTGGACCCCATGCGCCGGAGTTTCCGCGACAACGAGTTGGAAAGCGCCAACGAGATTGTCGAGTTCGACTTGCAGGACATCCGCGACGCGGACCTGCTGCTGGTGAACTACTCCAAGGCCAGCATCGGGACGGCTATGGAAGTCTTCTATGCCAGCCGCGACCTGGGCAAGTTCGTCATCGCCTTCTCGCCCTTTGAGTACAAGAACTGTTCGCCTTGGATGGTCCGGTTTTGCACCAAGATCGCGCCGGACTTGGAGTCCGCGCTGAGCTACATCGAGAAACACTTCTGAAACCGCAGATGGACGCAGATGAACGCCGATAGAAAGGAAGAAACCGGGTTATCTGCGGCTGTCCTCGTTCCTCCACAGTCCCTGGGATCTTTGTTGCCGGCCGCGGGCGGCCAGGCGTTGCTCGTGCTGTTGCGCTATCGGCTCGCCGGGGTCCGCAACACGATACGGGGGTTGGGGCAGGAGTCCCTGCTGAAGATCGCCGTGGTCACTTTCCTGGGCGCGGGGTTCTGGACCGGGCTGTTCTTTCTCTTCCTGAACATGTTCGCGTTCCTGCACCAGACCGCCGGCCCGTTCGAGCGGGACCTGGTGAGCCGGATATTCGGGCTGTTCTTTCTGGCCTTGACGTTCATGCTGGTCTTCTCCAATGCCGTGATCTCTTTCACCAGTTTGTTCAAGGCGCCGGAGACGGCGTTCCTGTTCTCGCTGCCGGTGCGGCACGACACGATCTTTCTGTACAAGCTGCTGGAATCGCTGCTCTTCTCCTCGTGGGCGGTGTTTGCGGCGGGGCTGCCGCTGTTGCTGGCTTATGGGTTTCAGTCGCGCGCGGCCTGGTATTTCTACCCGTGCCTGCTGCTCTACCTCGTGCCCTTCGTGGTTCTGCCTGCCGCCCTGGGATCGCTGTTGGGGCTGCTGCTCACGACCATAGTGCCGCGGCGGCGGACACACGTGCTGGGTCTGCTGGCGCTGCTGTTGATTGTGGTGGGGAGCTACGTGGCGGTGAGCGTCTTGAACGCGCGCCGCACTGGTTCGGACTCGGCCTTGGATTCGAGCGTCCGGGCGTTGCTCACGCCTCTCAACTTCACGCGCCACCCCCTGACGCCCAATT
>JBEKKG010000650.1:0-4866 GCA_050010835.1 Planctomycetota bacterium | reverse complement strand
ATCAAGCTGGCAAAAGGCGAGGCCAGCCTCACCCGCACGCCGCTCAGATCGTAGGCCTCGCCGCCGGCGAAACCGATGATGGCCTGGGTCTTGGGTGTATTCAGGGTCACGACGCGCCGCTCGTAGTTCCAGACGAGTTCGCCCGTCAGCGAGCGGACCAGCTTCTTTTCCTTGTCCCAGTACTTGCTCAGATCCACGCCTTCCGGCGCCCTGCCTTCGAAGGAGACGGTCACGCGGCCGATGGCGAGCGCCTCGTTGGGAGTCTGGGTGCCCGTGGCGGTCTTGGCATCCGCACCCGTGCCGCCCGTGGCCGTGCCGCCTTGCTTGAGCGCGTCTTCGCCGCTGAAGAGGTCTGCCAATTTGAGCCGGCGGGCGGCGGCGAGCGGCGCTTCCTGGATGTGGCCTTTATACAGGGCAAAGGCCAAGGCCGGAAACTGCCCTATGTAGTGCGGCGTGTCGGTGCAGTACCAGCTCAGGCCAGGCCAGCCGTCGCCCAGGCGCGGGCCGGTCGCGGCGAAGTGATAGGACGCATCCCAGCCTTGCAGGCCCATGCCGTAAAAGGCGAACAGCGGCGCCATTTCGGCCTTCCACTGGTTGGGCGGGCTGGCGGTCCACTCAGTCATGCAGAACGGCTGGTCCTCGACCTGGAAGAAGCCGGAGGAGAGAATCCCCGAACCCGGCTGAGCCAGGTGCGTGCCGTTGTTCACCTTCCCCGCCCTGATCGCGTGCGCGCCTTCGCCGCCCCCGAAATAGTTGTGCCGGTCAATCATGTCGCCCACAGTGTCGCAGTAAAGATTTGCGGGCGAGGCGATGGCTTCCGTCCACCAAGCTGTCGTGACCGTGACGGCCTTGTAGCCGCATTGGGTGCGCAATTCCTTCATGCGGCGCGTGTAGTAGTCGCGCTGTATTTCGGTGAGGAAGTGGATCTGGTCCCCCAAGCGCGCCTTGCTATCCACCTGCGGGCGCTGCGGCGCCATCTGCCACGTGCCATAGAGGCGCAGTTCGCCGGCAGCCAGGCTTTCCCTGGTGCCCCAGGCCTTCTGCAGAGCTTCGTCAGTTCCGTATTTCTCTTGGGCCCACTCGCAGAACATCTGGCGCAGCAGCTTCGCGTGCTTGGGCGGCTTGTTGGCGGCCAGGCCAGTCAGCGGGTTGTGGAAGAAGACGCAGTCCTCGTTGTGGATTTCAAGCACCGCCAGGGCCGGCTCGTCTTTGTACGCCAGCTCCGTGTAGGGGTTGACGTGGTTCAGCAGCGCCTTGACGTACTTGAGTTCCAGATCCTGCAACTGCCGGGAGATATTCACCAGGCCCATGGTGCTGTACAGGCCGTCGCCGCCTTTCTCCAGTTCGGCCAGCAATTCCGGCGGGTAGCCGTCGGCGGCGCTGATGCGCAACGGATAGAAGACCGACCAGGTCATGTAGATGCCCTGCTTTTTCAGTTCCGCGCACCAGCGGTCCCAGGTGTCAATCTTGCGCGCGTCGAACTGGCCATCCTTCAACGGGCCGAGAAAGCCGAAGACCGGGTGCTGGCGCACCATGTTGATGCCGTGTTTGGCGAAGTAGCGGCAGCGCAACGCCATGTCCGCCGGCGAGTCCTTTTCTTCGACGCTGGCGCACACGCCCCAGAACTTCACGGGCCCGTCGCCCTTCTCGAACTTCAGCCTGGCGCCGGCGCGCGCCAGAAAGCCGAGCTTGCCTGCCGGCGTGTGCAGCAGGCCGCTCATATCGGTAATGGACTTGCTCGAGAACACGTCCACATCAGCGTTGACGGGGAACCACGAGTCGGGCTTGCTCTCGGCCGGCTCACTCATGGGCTTGCTCGCGCCCGTCGGCACAAAGCCGGCCGGGGCGAAGCAGAAACAGTCAATGCCGCCGTGGTTGCAGAGCTTGCTGTGAATCGTGATGGCCAGGGTATTGGGGCCTTTGTTGAGCGCCACCTTGCCGACTTTCACCCAGCCAATGAAGCGATGGTCGGGTTTGGCCGAGATCTGCATCCCCTCGCGCACGTTCTTCAGGGAACAGTCAATCGGCTTCCAGTCGGGGCCGTTGAGCTGGAAGTCCATTTCGCAAGCGAAGTAATTGCAGCGCAGCCAGAAGACGCACTCCCCGCCCTCTTTGGCCTCGAACTCCCATTTGGCCGTCCCGGGCTTGTTCTTGTCATAGTGCGAGAGCCATTCCTTGCCCGAGAAGCTCTCTTTTGCCACGGCGTCGTACCAGGAATGCCTGACAAAGTCGTTGCTCTTGGCCGCCTCGCCCTCGATCCATAAGATCTCCGCCGCGCCAAGCTGCCCGAGCACGAGCCAGAGCGCCGCCGCAAGCAAACTCGTCTTCAGGTTCATTGCCTGCTCCTTAGCCCGGATTTCTCAACACAGAGGACACAGAGGAACGCAGAGGGAGTTAGAATGAAAGGATTCGTTGTTGTTTCCATTGCTTTTTTCCTCTGCGTTCCTCTGCGACCTCTGTGTTTAGTGAGAGGTGAGAAACGCAGCTCAGTATCCGTGCTCGCGCAACCACGTTTCGTCCAGCTTGGATGTCTTGCCCTGCGTCTCGGGCGCGCGCGCCTGCAAAGCCGCCAGCACGTACTTGCCCAGGATGTCCGTCTCGACGTTGACCTTGGCGCCTTCCCTCTTGGAACCGATGGTTGTGCGCGCCAGCGTCTCCGGGATCAGCGCGACTTGGAAAGCGCCCTCCGCCCGGTCGCACCCCGCCACTGTCAGGCTGATGCCGTCGAGCGCGATCGAACCTTTCTCCACAATCTGCGCGGCATACTTCGGATCGTCCAGTTTGAAATGCCATTCGGCCCAGCGCCCGCCTGTAATGGTGGCGCCCACGGTGGCGGTCGCATCCACGTGTCCCTGCACGAAATGCCCGCCGAGCCGGTCGCCGGGGCGCAGCGCGCATTCCAGGTTTACCCGTGCGCCGGGCCGGAGCGTTCCCAGCGTGGTGCGGCGCAGCGTTTCCGGCACGGCATCGAACGCGGCCACGCTGCCCGCCAACTCGGCAATCGTCAGGCAGCAGCCATCAATGGCGATGGAGTCGCCGGGCTTGCTCTCGGCTGCCAGCGGCCCCAGCTCAACGCTCAGCCGCGCCCCGCCATCCGGCGCCGGCGCGACGGCGCGCACTGCGCCCACGTGTTGGATCAGCCCTGTGAACATTACGCTGCCAAAATCCCGGAACGGTAGGACAACCTTTCCAGGCTGTCCGGACAGGCTGGAAAGCCTGTCCTACCGTTCCACCATTTTCTCAACGCGGCACTAGACACCCTCGATGCGCTTCAGTTCCTCCGGAGTCAGGTCGGGCACAGCGGCCGCCGCGACGTTCTCCCGCACCTGCTCCGGCGTCTTGACGCCAGGTATGACTGTGCTCACCGCCGGATGCGCCAGACAGAACTTGAGGGCCGCTTGCGCGAGCGTGCGCCCGGTGTTTTCAGCCAGGAAACGCAGTTTCTCGACGCGCGCGAGCGCGGCAGCGAGTTTTTCGGGCGGGTAGGTGTCCTTGCGGTGATCGTTGTCCGGGAAGCGATGGCCGGGCTGGTACTTGCCGGTCAGCAACCCCGAGGCCAGCGGCACGCGCACGACAATCCCGACGCTCTTCTTGTAGGCCTCCTCGAACAATTCCCTGGCCGCTTCGCGCCGCAGCAGGTTGTAGGCCACCTGGATGCTCTCGACTTCGCCCTTCTCAATCGCCAGCAAGCCTTCTTCGGGCCGGCCAATCGAGATGCCGTAGTGGGCGATCTTGGTCTTGTCTTTCAACTCGCGCAACGCGTCCCAGACGGCCCGGCCCGCGATCACCTCCCGCGGCGGATTGTGCAGTTGGTAGAGGTCAATGCTGGTGACGCCCAAGCGCTCCAGGCTGCGGTCGCACGCCTCTCTGATGTAGGCTGGAGAGAAGTCCTGCATGCCCGGCTCGGGATCGCGCCGCACGTTGCCCACCTTGGTGGCCACGTGGACGCGGCGCGGCGAGAGGCGCATGGCCTGGCCCACCAGTTTCTCACTGTGGCCCCGGCCGTAGGCATCGGCCGTGTCCACGAAGTTCACACCCAGCTCGAAGGCCTGCTGGAGCGCCGCCAGGCTGGTGGCGTCGTCGGTGTCGCCAAACCCCAGCCCTTGGCCGGCGACATTGAAGCCGCCGCCAATGGCCCACGCCCCGAGGCCAATCTCGCTGATCTTGATGCCCGTGCGGCCCAAAAGCCGCATTTGCAGACTGCCTTGGGTTGTCGCGCCGACACTCGCGGCTTCCTGGTCCGGCATTGAGTTCCCTTTCTCCAAGGACACGAACATATCCCGAATCACTGCGGTTACAAGGTGTCATTTGTGGACGGGTTTCCGCGGCGCGGGCTTGCCGTTACTGGCAACCTTCTTAGGCTTTCTGTTTGCCCGCGCCTTCGCGATGCGCACCTCGTGCTGCTTGTGGAGGCGCGCGCAGTAGTCGAACATCTCATCAAGCGTCTTGAAGCGTTTGTCGAATTCCTCGCGCACACGCCGGCAGCGAGTAACTTCGTCTTCTTCTTCGGGCGGGAGCCCAGGCGCGGTTCTAGTCATCTTTCCTCCTTATCTCACAACCAAAGGCTACCCACGGAATCGTCGCAGGAGACACCAACAAGGGCGAACGCCAGCCGCGCCGTCTGTTCATCTCATCCAGCCGCCTCTGGACGTCTGGGTTGGCCAGATGGGCGTGGTTCCACGTCAACAGGTAGTCTACCCTATATATGGTTGCGAACGCAAGCTGCACCGCATCTCCAGGCTTCGATGGGGTGCATGACGTTTTAGGCGGGGCAAATTCTGGACGATACCAAGGAAGGGGGAAAACCAGACGTGGAGGGATTCCCCGATGCCAGCATTGACGACTCGCCAAGCCGCCCGTCAACGG
>JBEKKG010000649.1:0-4874 GCA_050010835.1 Planctomycetota bacterium | reverse complement strand
AAGAAACTCCTGGCGGCCGTGGCGGGCGTCCTGGGCACGGAAAACGCTGAAGTCAACGAAGCGGCCCTGGCGGTCTTCAAGGTCCACGAAGCGGTGCTGGAAGCGGACACCAGTTCGCCGATGCGCTGCTTGATCTGGTGGCGCCTCAACGGCCGGCAGCGGCTGAACGAACTGCTCCAGGCCGAGCCGTAGCCGGAATTTCGCGGTCGTCCAATAAAAAGTGTCTCACCACGAAGTTCGGTCATTTCGTTTTCCAGAGTTTGGCGGTGTCTTCGAGTTCGTACTTGTCCACCCAGGGATACTTTGCGGTGGAATCCTCCTGCCAGGAAAGATGTTTGTTACAGTCGCGTTCAAGCTCAGAAAGTATCTTGCGAACAGTGGTGGCTGATTGGGCATCCTTCAGTTTCGCCAACTCCTCGCAGGCGGTGAGTGTCCCCCAACTGTAGGGCCGCGACAAAGCGCGGCGATACGCCGCGGCCTTATCTGCTTCGGAAGCAGGATCGTGCAGGCAATTCAGTGTGGTCAGAAGCTCGTGAACCATGCGTCCGTCTTCCACTTTGTCCAGTTGCCAGCGCACGCGCACAGCCGTCCAGCGGACGGCTTCGGGCGCCTGGACAGAGGCCAGGTATTTGAGCGCCCGGCTTCGTGCAAAGTGTTCAAACCATTTGGAATATGGAGAGATGGGCGTGTCGGGGTCGCCAGCCAGCCGATCCAGCGCTGCCAGCGCAGGCTGCGTATTCGGCTCCGGGTTCAACTTCGGATCGATCAGGATGAAACAGCCTTCCACGGCGACCTCCGGGTCGGCATGTGAAACCAGCACGCCGATACGTTCCAGGTCTTGCCCGTGGAAGCGCATCTGCAATTCGGCCAGGGTTTCGCACAGCAAAGCGGGTTTGCTGTCGGGTTTCAGATCGGCGAGCAGCAGTTGGTGATAGCCTGGCTGATCGCGCTGGAAATAGAGACCGCGCACCCATTTTGCCAAGTCATTCTGCCAGTGCATCTTCCGGAGATTGCCGTGAATCAGTGTGGCCGCCCGCTCTGCATTCCAGCGGTTCAGCATTTCAATTTTGGTGAGCGCGATCTCCGTCTCATCACGAATGCAAAAAGCCGTGTAGTTCTTGTCGCGGTCCGCGGCTTCGAGTTTCTTGTGCAGGCCCGCAATGTCCGCTTCGGCCGCCGCGTATCCGGCATGGCCCAGCGCGCGCAATGTGGTTTCCAGCAGCAGCCGGCAATCGTCAGCAACCTTATCCACGACCGTGCCTTGACCGGCTTGTTTCAGTTCAGCGGTCAGAAACTCACACCATTCTGTTACTGGAAACTCCGGGCCTTGGGGAGCATTGCGGCCGGCTGGGCAAAGAGAGTCGAAGACACTGAAAATGGCGCGGTTCTGCAATTCCTGGAAATTCTGGATGCCGTTGGTGCGGCTCTCTCCACGTATAGCGCTCTGGTAGATTCTCGCATCCGGCTGTGTCAGCCGGATGAAGAGATGCGGCTCGTGCGAGCCCTTGCTGATGGAACAAGAACCACTGGAGCTACCATGCCACGAACCGTCGGCGTCCTGCTCCATAGGTTGCATGGGCTCCGGCTTCAGCCGTTCGTCCCGCGCGCCCAAAAGCAATTTTGCCGCCAACCAGGCGCGGGTAAAATCGCCCGGGACAACACTAAGGCGCTCCCCAGCGAATGACTCTCCTTGCGAATTGCAGAACCATGTCCGCTTCATCATGATGCGCTCAGCCCGGACTGCCCCCTTTTCCCAACGCAGCCGGGTGCAGGTGTAATCAATGTAGCCCTTGATCAGATAAGCTTCCGCGTTTTCCGGGACCTGCGCCGGGAGCGCAGTCATCTCCGGCCAGACGATCTTCATCTCGCGCTTGTGGGTATCATCCCGCCAGAAGTCCAACTCTCTCTGGCCTAACGCCAGCGGGGTAAGCTCAACCCGAACAGGCTCCGAAGGCTCTCCAGCAACCACCCAAGGCCAAGGCCCGCAGGCGCCAAGTAACAAGAACGGAACCGTGAGAAGGCGAGCCATCCGCATGCACATATACCTTGGTGGGCTTGCCCGGCTCATTTGGTACACGGATTCTAGCGCAGGCTTCCGGCCTGCCACGTTTCAGATGAACTCGGTTGCTCCACTGGTCCTCGAAAGTAACAACGCTTCATCCGTCATCTGCTTGCAGGGAATCCCAAAACAATGGAAGATTATAAACATGGGAGTACTTGGTCCTCAGCCTTCCCCAACGCCTTCCGTTTTGCCTAACGCCGGCGGCAAGTCCGCCACGGAAGTGCGCGAGATGTTCGCGCGCGTGGCGCGGCGCTACGATTTCCTCAATCACTTCCTTTCGCTGGGGCGCGATTTCTACTGGCGCAAAGTGGCGGCGCGCGAGGCGGCCGGGCTTGGTCCGGGCGATGTGCTTGTGGATGTGTGCACAGGCACGGGGGACCTGGCCTTTGCGTTCCACAAGGCCGCGCCCGAGGCGCAGATCGTGGCCCTGGATTTCACGCAGGAGATGATTGACTTGGCGTTGCGGAAGGCGGAGCGGCAAAAGGTCCGGGCCGTGCGTTTTTCCGTGGGCGACGCGTTGGCTCTGCCTCTGCCGGACAACTCGGCTGCGCTGGCGGGGGCCGCGTTCGGCCTGCGCAACGTGGCGGACACGGAGCGGGCGCTGAAAGAGCTGGTGCGCGTGGTCCGGCCCGGAGGAAAGGTCCTGGTGCTGGAATTCACGCGGCCACGGGGCCGGCTCTTCGGCCCCGCATACATGTTTTACTTCCGCCGCATCCTGCCGCTCCTGGCGCGTGTTTTCGCCGCGGGCGCGGGGGATGCCTACAGCTACTTGCCGCGGTCGGTCGTGGCTTTTGCCGGGCCTGAAGAACTGGCGAGGCAACTGGCCTCTGTGGGTTTGCGGGACGTGCGCGCTGTGCCGCTGACGTGCGGGGTGGTGCATTTGTATGTCGGCGTGAAGTAGACGCTATTCGTTCTGTACGTCCGGGAACGGCCGGCCGTCCGTGTCGGCGAGACGGAAGACGAAGCCCAGGCGCTGGTCGCGCGAAACGCCCACCTTGATGAGCAGCTCGTTTTCGCCGCTGCGCAACTGCACCTCGACAGCCTCCTTGTCTTTGCTCGCCTGCGTCTCAAGCTCGTTCACCACGCGCTTGCCGTTGAGCCACATGGACACGATGTCCTGCGCGCCGAAGAGGAACAGCGCACGGCGCTTGCTGGGCACGTTGAACTTCGTGTACGCGAAGCCCACGCAGGGCCCTTTCTGCAAGACGGAGCGTGGGATGATGAGATGCCGGCACAGGTCCACCACGGGGTCCCAGTTGGGTTTCTTGTCGGCGCCCAGGCGGTTGGAAATCTTCTTCCAGCCGACTTCGGCGCCGCTGGCGTTGACCGTTTTCCAGTTCATGTCCACGCCGCGCTCGGGGCCGAAAATCACGTCCATGCCGCGCAGTTCGCCTTGGGCGGCGAAGGGGCCCAGCACGTGCCACTCGCTCCACACCGGGGCAAACTCGTTGAAGTACGCGCGCTTGACGTCGCGCGGGAGTTTGTACTCCATGAGCACGGCCTCGCATTTAGTGCGCGGGTCCTTTTCTCCGATGCCGTTGTAAAAGTAGTGGAGCGCGCGCATGACGGCGGGGCCGTTGATGCTGGTGGGATTGGCCTTCAAAAAGGCCAGCAGTTCGTCAATGCACTTCTGGTTCTTGGTCTCGCCGCTGTACAGGTCCAGCACGCGCTGCAGGAAGACGAACCCTTCGGGCGTATCCGGGATGAGTCGGGAGACTTTGCGGAAAAGTTCCTGCTGCGCCGCCGGGTCGGGCTTCTCAGCCGCGGCCGGCGGGAGCATTTCCACAAAGCTCACCAGCGGCGCGGGAGCGCCCGAAATGATGTGGCCGTTCCGCAGGACCGCCCCCGGGTCCGCGTTGTCGAACGTCCAGCTTTTGGTTCCGTCATGGTGCGGCTGGTCCACGAACTTCATGGGGCTGCCTTTGAACTGGGTCTTCTCCGGCCAGGCATCGTCAATTATGACGGTCTCCTTGCCTCCCGACACCACGGCGGCGCGATCGAAGTGGGCGAGGCCGCCAAAAGAAGTGAAGGCAATCTCCTTGACGGCAGCCCCTTCCAGCCCCAGGTCGAAAGGCGAAAGCGAAAGTTCGGTCCACTCGCCGGCCTTCGGCAGCGGCCCCACGCGCAGCAACTCCTTGGAACCGTCGCGGCCCCAGGCGGCGCAGGGCGTCGCGGCCACGGAGCCCCAGTAGGCGCGCAGCCATTTGGACGGGTCGCCGCCGGAGACAAACTGGACCATGAGCATCTGCGGCGGCGACTTGGGGTCGGGCAGCACCCAGAACTTGAAGGCGGCCCCGGAGACCGCTTGCTGCATGTGCTGGGGCGCCTTGATGCGCTGCAAAAACTCATTCAGGCGCGCCTGCCCCTCAGCGCCGCCCAGGCGCTTGTACTTGGCGCGCAGTTGCCCCAGCGCGCGCAGAGCCGTGCGGCTGCCGGGATGGGCGGAGATGAAGCCCTCCAACTCCGCGGCCCGTTCCTGTTCGGCCTTGTCGCCGCGCTTGCTGAGCAGGATGAGGTCCAGGAAGCGGCCCGCCTCCTCGCAGTCCGGCAGCAGATTGATGACCTGGCGGTAGCGTTCGATCTTCTCCTGGGAGACATCCAGCAGGGTGAGGCGGCAGAGCCACTGCGGCACGCAGGCTGAGAGTGTGGTGCCGGCGCCCAGCTCCAGGGCGCCTTTGACTCCGGCTCCGTCGTCATCGTAAATGGCCACGCCCAAGCGCATCTCGCGCAGTTGGCCGGGGCGCTGCGCGGGATCTTTACGAATCAGCGCCCAGGGGACCAGCATTTCGTAGCGATAGCCTTTGCCGTTGGG
>JBEKKG010000648.1:0-4880 GCA_050010835.1 Planctomycetota bacterium | reverse complement strand
TGACAGACGAGGTCTGCCGTGAAGGTTCCAAGGACCCGCTGCCGCTGGCAACGGTTCTTAGGGATCCGCTCCCGCAGGCCGCGGATATTTCGGATGACCTTGTACTTCAAGGGGAAGACAGGCGCGGCGCCGCCGCCTGGAAAGAGCCCGCCGCCCCGACGCCTCTTCCGAAAGCCAGCGCTCCCGTCAAAGACCCCCACTTTCCCGTTCCCGCCTCTCGTACCGCTCCTCGGGTTCTTGCCACCGCTGCGCCGGCGCACCGCTCCAGGAATCGCCTGCCGGAAGTGATCGGCTTGGTGGCGGGGTTGCTCGTCCTCGTGCTGGGCGTGGTACTGTGGCAAGCGTTCTCGGGCAGCGGCAGCAAGAGCGCCTCCGAACCGGACCACAAAGACGCCACAAAGCTCGCCGGCCCCAATGCCGCCTCTGCCGCGCCAACACCTGCCGCCCCGCCCCCCGTCGCCGAGGCGCCTCCGGTTGCAGCACCTGCGCCGCCGGCACAGCCGCCTGCCGCGCTCCGCCCCCCCGAGGACCCGGCGGCTCGCGAACGGTACAAAAACGCTATGGACGCGGGCTGGCAGCAATTCAGGGACGGCCATTTCGAACTGGCGCAGGAGAAGTTCAGGCTGGCCCTGGCTGAAAGACCGGACGATCTTGCGGCCCAGAAGGCCTCGAAGCAAGTTGAAGAAGAGCGCCAGGCGGCCACGCAAGCGCGCTACCAGAAGGCTTTCGCCCAGGCCCAGCAGAAACTCAACGGCGGCGACTTCGATGGCGCCGAGGCGGACTTCAAGGCCACCTTGGAAGAGAAACCGGGCGATGCGCAGGCCCTCAAGGGCCTCGAGGACGCGAAGGCTGCGCGCTTGCAGAAACGCATCGAGCAGGCCCTCGCCGAGGGGCGGGAGAAATTCAAGGACGGCGATTGGGACGCTGCGGAGAAAAGTTACAGGCGCGCCCTGGAGGAGAAACCGAACGACGCGGAAGCGCTCAAGGGCGTCGCGGACGTGCAAGCCGCGCGCAAGGAACTCTCGGATAAGAACTGCGCCAAGGCCCTGGCGGAGGGCCGCAAGAACCTGAACGACGGCGATTTCAAGTCTGCGGAAGCAAACTTCAAGTCGGCCCTGCGCGAAAGGCCGAACGATCCGGAGGCCCTCAAGGGTATCGCGGACATGGTACTCGCGCGCAAGGAACTCTCGGATAAGAACTACGCCAAGGCCCTGGCGGATGGCCGGAAGAACTTGGGCGACGGCGATCTCAGGTCCGCGGAAGCAAACTTCAAGTCAGCCCTGCGTGAAAGGCCGGACGATTCGGAGGCCGCCAAGGGCTTGGCGGACGTGAAAGCGGAGCGCGACCAGAAACTCGCGCCGGCCAAGGCCAGGCTGGACGAGGCCAAGGCTGCTTTGGATGCTTGCCAGGCAGGTTCGGAGCGTCTGAAGGGCCAGCGAGAGGAACAGCAACATCTGCTGGATGTGCTTAAGCAAAACAGGCAACCTATCAAACACGAAGACCGGGAGAAGCTGACAAGCTTGACGGAGGCCTGCGAAAAGGCTGTAGGAGACGTGAAAAAGGCGGCGGCGGCTTACAGTGCTGCCCAGAGAGAGTTCGACCGGCTCAAGGGTGCGCCGTAAGTTCTTCTGCGCATGAACAAAATGATCACATCTGCTTGTGGAGGACTTCGCAGGGCGTCGTCACGCTCGCTAACCGTATCTCCGGGCCGCCGAGTTTCCCTTTGCCGCGGCTGTGTGCTTTTGGCCCTGGCCCTGCCGGTCCTCGCGAGTGCCGGGGAGGCCACGCCGGAGTCCGCAGATCTTGAAGCCGAATTTCGCGCGGCGGAAGGCGACGGCAAGCCTGTCGTGGTGCTGGTGCGCCATCCCGCCGACATCGGTTCGCTCGATGCCGCTCACTGGCTTGTGGTGCAGGCTTCCAGCCTGCCGGGTGTAGCGCAGGCTTCCAGCCTGCCCGGTGTAGCGCAGGCTTCCAGCCTGCCTGCCGCCGAGGCCCCCGCGCCGCCGGAGCTTGCACCGCTGCTCCAGAAGTTCCACCGCGTGGCCCTCTGGCACGGCAGCGCGCCCCTCAAGGCCTTCCCTTGGGCGCCCCGGAGCGGATTGCTGTTCCTGACTCCCAAGCGCGAGCCGATTTCAGTGGACGATGTGCCGCCGCTGCGCGCCGGGCTGCAAGCTCTGCTGGCGCGCATCCTGGAGAAGCCCGAGCCGCTGGGCGAAGAGGCGCGGGCGGCGCTCGCCAAGTCCTCAGGTTCCGCCGCCCATCCCGACCCCGATTATGTCGCCAGCCGCGCGGACGCGCGTCTTGAACGGGTGCTCAGGCCGCTGCCGGAGGATCTGAGAACGCAGTTCCGGGAGCTCCTTGCCGCGGCGAAGGCCGCCGAGAAGGACCCCAAGGCCATGCAGAAGGCGCACGAACTGGTCAAGGCGCTCCTCGCCCGCCCCATGACACTGGACGAATGCCAGCACGCGGCGGGAATGCTTAGCTACGTCGTTATGGAGCTGGACTTCAATGACGAGCATCTGGCGCTCGTCCAGAAGATCGCCAAAGAGGCGCCGGTGGGCCGCGTCGCCGCCGACGCCTATCTCGACCTCGCCGATGAGGCCCTGGCCAAGGGCGAGCGCGACAAGGCCGTGGAATACTGGCAGGCGGCCGAGAAAGCCGCCGGTGGCGGCGAAAGCCCGACGCTCTATCGCACCGCGCTGGCCATGCGCGCGCTTGCCTCGGGCCAGCCGGGCGCCGCGCGGAAAAAGTGGGAGGAACGCCAGGTCCTGGATGTCGTCGTGCTGGCGCAGGATCTGTCTTCGTTCGCGAAAGCGCTCTCCTGCTGGACGGAGAAGACGTTCTTCCCCGTGCTGCTGAAGGACGACCTCTACGCGCCGAAGTTCATCGCCGTGTTCAAGCCCGCGCAGGTCATTCTTGCGCCCGCCGAACCGGTAGCGCCGGCCTCCGTGCCGGCGGGGACGCCGGCGCTCCCACCGGAGCTTCAGCCCGGCTTGATCCGTGAGACACTGCTCGCAAGCTGGGCCAGCGCGCGCCCCGCCGCCGCACCCAAGGAATGCAGCGACGACGACCTGCGGGCACGCCTGAAGCAGCTTGGCATCCAACCCGCGGGCGTAGTCTTCAGCGACGCGGCGTCCAGCGAGGCCGCCGGTGGCCTGGCGCTGGCCGCGGGACGTTTTGAGGGCTTTGAGTTCCTGCCCATGCCGCACCTGGGCCAGGACAAGGAGGCGCGCACGGTCAAACCGGGCGATCAGATCTCCAAGGACGCCGCGTGGGCTTTGGCGCGGCAGGTGCGCGAGGGCCTCGCCCGCTGGGGAGTGTCCGGCCAGGACGGCTGGGGCAGCGTCACTTTGGCCGGCGGCTATCCTTACCGCTACAACGGCGACAAGGACGGCTACAACTTCGGCAACACCTATGCGCTCGACGATCTGCTCGGCCGGGACGCGGACTTGGTGCGTGTGGCGGCCACGGGCCGGCTGCTCGGCGACGCCGCGCGCAGCGCGTACCAGGCCGCGTGTTCGCTGTTCTTGCAGCCGGACTCCGCGCTCCTCTTCAACACCTACGGCACGAACCCGCGCAGCATCTGGGGCGCCTACCGCATGGACTTCTGCGAGAGCCAGTGGCAGGCGCGGCTGAAGCTCACCCACTTGAAGGACGCCGGCGCCTCCGTCGAGACCTTCCGCGCGGCAGTGTTCCCGTGGAACCGGACGCAGGTCATCGCCATCAACTCCTCCGGCGGCGCAACCGACTGGTCCGTGGGCGGAGGGGGCGGCACGGCGGATGACTTCCCCGTCGGCGGGCCGGTGGCGATCCATGTCACGCACTCCGGTTCCGCTGCCAATCCATACGATCCCGACACGCTCGCCGGCCGCGCCGTCTGGGGCGGCGCGTTCTTCTACTTCGGTTCGGTGGCCGAGCCTTTTCTCTCCTCATTCCAGCCGCCGCGCTATTACGCTCCGCGCCTGGCCGCGGGCGCACCGTGGGCGGCGGTCTTCCGGCAGCGGGCCGGGCAGTACTTCGGCTACCCGTGGCGCCTGATGATCGTGGGCGACCCGCAGTTCTGCTGGCGCAAAGAGCCTGCCGCGCGCCTGCCCTGCGATCCCGCCAAGGGGCCGGTCGTCAAGGCAGGCGAGCAGGCCCTGGCGCCCGCCGCCTATCTCGCCGGCGTGCCGAAATGGCTCGCGGGCGACACTGCGGAAGCCCTGGCCCTCTGGCAGAAGGCGCCGCCGGAGGACCCGGCCCTGAAATACGCGGCACGGGTACTCGCACGCCAGCAACTCGGGCACCTGATGGACCAGGCGCTCGCCGCCGGCGAACTCGCCAAACTGGAGGAGACTGCTCCCGCGCTGCTCAGCACCACGCCGGCCCGCAACTTTGTGGAACGGTGGTGCGGGAAGCTGGCGGCGCTGGCTGAGAAGAAGAAAGAGGAGTCCGCTTTCGCAACGTGGCTGGAGCAGCAGTCAACTGCGGCGGAGCCGCAGAACTACCGCGGCATTTTCGTGGTGCGCCTGACCCAGGCCAGGCTTGCGGCCGTGAAGCGCAAAGAGCCTTGGACCCAGGCCGACAAGACGGAAGCGCTGCGCTGCTTCGCTGAGTCCGTCAAGATCAAGAGCGACGCGAAGGCGCTCGTGGCGCAGCTCGAGGAGTTGGCTGAGCTGAGCCGCAAACGGCTCTCACAGGCCGCCGCCGACAGCATTCCCGAAGATGCGCGGGCGCTCTTTGCGGTGGACAGCGCCGAACGCAAGCGTGTTGAGGCGGCGCTCAAGGAACTGGAAAAGAAGCGCGCGCCGCCGAAGTAGGGTGGAGGCGTGCCCCTCTCCCCTGTGGGGAGAGGGCCGACATGAGCTTTAGCGAACGCGGGGTGAGGGGGCGAGGACGAG
>JBEKKG010000647.1:0-4883 GCA_050010835.1 Planctomycetota bacterium | reverse complement strand
GATCCTGGCAGCGCTCTTCTTCTCCCATCGTCAAGCGGAAAAGGCCAGCGAACGCCTGAAGGAACAACTGGCCAAAGTGAAGGAGGCTGAAAAGGACTCCAACAAGTACCACGAAGAGGAGCGGGTGGCGATAGCCAACCTGCCCGAGCGGGAGAAGCTGCTGGAACATTACTCGCGTGTGGCTCACGACTGCGGCAAAGTGGCCCAGGCTTTCGCGAAGCTGGTGGCTTTGCGCTCATCCGAGGACAAGCCGTTCTTTGGCCCTGAAAACAGAATCCACCTGACCAGCCTCTATGTGTCGCGCATCCCTTTTGGGGACAAGCCCGACGGTTTGCCGCAAACTCCTGATAGAGCGACCCTGAAGCGGGGCGTCGCAGCGGAAGCGCTGGAGGGGCCGAAGAGCTTCTACGCGGGGCTGAATACCCCCGGAGCTGTTGAAGCGCTGTCCCTGCCCCTGGAGATGCGCCCTGACGTGCCGCTGGTTGTGGTGCTGGCCGGCGAACTTGAAATGGGCACCGGGCCGGAAGCTTATCGGGAAGCCCTGAAGACGGTGGACAGGCTCAAGGACTTGCTCAACAAGATACCGGAAGTCAAGGACGTGCGCACCGACCGGGATCAGAACGGGCCGGTCTACACTGAGCCGGTCCTGGGTTATAGCTGGGTGGAGGGCGTGCTGAAAACCGAAGGCGTGCCGGGGGCGGCCCCAACCCCAACACCGCCTCCCACTCCGCCTCCCCCGGGCACCCCCCCGCCGGGCTCGCCCCCGCCGGGCACACCTCCGGTTCCTGCGGCGCCCGAGGCCCCTAAGGAGCGGAAGATCCCCAACATGTACTTTAGCGTCGTGCTCCGTTGGGAAGACCCCTCTGACCCTGATGCGGGAATGTCTGAGGCGGCCCCGGTTCGCGCGCCCAAAAAGTCAACGCCTGAGAAAAAAGGCGAGTCAACGCCTGAGAAGAAAGCTGAGTCAACGCCTGAGAAGAAAGCTGAGTCAACGCCTGAGAAGAAAGCTGGCATGCCGGAATAACACGCTCTTAGTCCCCAGAGCGGCGGCGGCCATCCGGCAAGGAGATTGGCAACGTGAAAATCAAAATGAACATCTTCTGGATCCTGATAAGCACGGTCGTGCTGGCAGGAGTTGGCCTTTGGGCGTGGACCGTTCCGCCGCTTTGGACAAAGAATGAACAAACCTGGAAGGAATGCCAGGACAAGGCGACTGCATTACAGAAGTTGGCTGCGCAGGCCGGCAAAGGGGACGAGATCAAGACCCCGCAGCACGTCAAGATGGCCAAAGAATATGGCAAGAAGGTGGAAGATCAGCTTGAGGGGCTGCACAAAGATCTGGAGGGCAAGAAACTGGATCTGCGCTTCGAGAATGTGCCCACGGACAGCGGCAGATTCGATATCTGGCTGAGCGAGCTGCGGCAGAAGATCTCGGAGCAAGCGGCCAAGGCCGGCCTGCAAATGCCGCCTGACGTTGAGAAGCTCATGTTCAAAGAGCCTGCCACAGACGACTACGCGCAGAAAGTGGAACAGCACCGGAGCTACCGGATGCGGCAAATGGCCTGCGTCGAAGAAGTGGTGGACATCCTCTGCAGAAAATATGGGAAGCAGCAGGTCCTGAAATTCCAACCCGAAAAGGACATCCCGGAGGCGCAGGAACAGGTTGACGCCGGAGCGCTCGTCTTGGAACACCTGGCCATGACCTCACCCAAGAGCATCTACCCCGCGGCCACGACCGTCGTGACTGGCAGCGCCGGCGGGAAGATGGCCACTGCCACGAGCGTGGCAACCACGGAGGGCCGCGAGCAGGCCATCATGGAGGGGGCTTTGAGACGTTCCGGCACCAGGATGACTCTCGCCCCCCACCTCGGCGCGACAGTAGCCACAGGACTGCCATACAGCATTACGAGCCTGGACATCCAGTTCGTGGCGCCGCTGCCGGTTGTCCCCGTAATTGCCCAGGCCCTGGAAACGAGCACCCGCTGGACGGCCGTGGTTTCACGGCTTGAGTATGAGCGCAGCACGGCTCCTTACCCTGCGGCACCGGAGCTCAAATCGGCCAAGGCCGGCCCTTTGCCGGGCATGAATACCCACTATCAGGAAGCTCCTGTGCGCGCCTTGGTGTCGCTGGACCTTTATGAATACGACGAGGCTAAAGCCAAGGCCACGCCTGCCGCGCCGCCACCGCCAACCAAGAAGAGCGACAAGAAGATGGACAAGAAGAGCGAAAAACAGAGCGAGAAGAAATAGGAAAGGAGCTGGCCCTTTGACCTCCTCCCTTGCGCGAGGGGGTAAGGGGACAGGTTGCGAAAGGAACCAAGAGATGAACCTGCTCAAGGACCATGCCGAGAAACTAGTCTTCTTCGTCTTGTTGCTGGGCTCCGCTTTCTTTGCCTACTGCCAACTGCAATCCGAGAAAGATATTGCCGAGATGGCCAGACTGGAGGAATACCAGAGAAAAATCGGGACCCAGCTAGAGAAGGGGCACCCTACTGAGAAGTACGAGTGGGGTGAAGAAGCAGCCAAGAAGAAGCTGAAGTACAGGGAAGCCTTCGCCCAGCACCTGGACCGGGCAACCAAGAGGATTGACGATGTGATTCCCGAAGGGATTGCCGCCAACGTGGTTTATCCCACGCCGCCCCGCCCCTATGTTGACCAGGCGGATAAACCGAAACAAGAAAACGAGATGACCAAACACGATTATGCTGAAGTGATGCCGCTCGGGGAAACCAAGGCTGAATGCGATCATGGGCGCGTCTTTGTTACTTTCCGCCTCCCCAAGAAGATGAAGTACATGGAGGCCGTGCGCGTAGAGGTCTTCCGCGGCCTGGAGGCGAACAAGATTGACCTGAGCAAACCTTTCGGCACTGTGGAGTTGGGGCCGGAGGAGAGCGCCGAGGCTCCCGCCCCCGCGCCGGCACCGGCGCCGGCTCCGGCGCCGGAGAAGGAGAAGGAGGCTGAGAAAGCCGCAAAGCCGGCAGAGGAAACCAGCGAGAGCGGCGGGTCGAAACGCAGGAAGGCCCGCTTGGAGGCGGAAAATAAGGAGCCGGCCAAAGCGGGAGAGAAGCCGGCCCCGGAGGCAATCCCCGCTGAGTACGCCGACATGAAGGTCTTCTCGGACACGCACGTGGACGCCAAAAAGACCTATTTCTACCAAGCGCGGCTGGTCGCGCACATGACCGTGCCGGAGGGGAAACGGTTTGAGACCAAGGATGCCAACGGGAAATTGCAGAATCTCATGTTGATCCATGCTCCCAAGAACGCTCAAACCCTCCCTGGCTCAAAGCCCCGCCTCCTGTTGTATCCGACTACGCTCAGCGAGGTCGTGTCCGCCACCACGCCGGACAATTTCCAGATCCGCCTCGCAGGGTATTCCGGCAAGATTGATCCGCCGAACACGCCGGAACCCAAGCGCACCAAGGACTACAAAGCCCACTTCGCGGTGCGCGTGTGGATTACCGAAGCCCAGGCCTGGAAGGAAACGATTATCGAAATCGCGCCCGAGGAACGGTTGAAAGGCTCCATCATGTACAGGGAAGCTGGCAGCGAAGAGAACAAGACCTACGATTTCGACGCGGGCTACAAGCTGCTCGAGATCAAGTGGGGAGAGATTGTGCATGAATTGGAGGTGGAAGAAAATGTGCTCGGGCCGGACGGCAACCCCAAGATGGACAAGAAGACGGGCCGCCCCGTAACGGTCAAGAAGACGAAGACGGGCCGCACTGCCAACGAGGTCGCCGTGGTCGAGAACCTCAAGGACAAGACGATCGAAGAGTTCCCCAAGCAGAAGAACTTCTCGGGGCCGAAGGGCGACCTGGGCACGATCATCAGGATTGCGGATCAGCAAAAGTCTTTCACACCACACGAAGAGAAAAAGGAGAAAACCGAGAGGCACTAGCCCGCATCATTCACCGCGGTCGCGATGAGGCCGGGCCTCACCTGGAAATGAGGAAAACACCGGAACATGCACCAGCGCGCGTTCTGGTATTTTCAGAGTAGACCGCTGAAGTGCTAACCTGTTGACTTGCTGACCTGCTGACCTGCTGGCCTGCTGACATGCTGACCTGCTTTCTGGGTTGACACGCCTGCGATTTCGGTGAAACTAGAGTTGTTCCGGGAGGTTTGGAGGCCAGCCGCCATGTGTTCGCAACAAGTTTCCTTCTCCACCGTGTCTCGCGTCGTGATGCGGAGAATTGTACTGCTCTGCCTGGTGCCGGTTCTGCACTTGGCAGGGGGCGAGCCCGCGCCGAGCGAGAGGATCTACGATCCCAGCCTGCCGCGCGTGCCCGCACAGGCCACGATCGTCAAGGGTTCCCCAAGCGACGAGGCGGCCGCGATCAGGGAGTGGTCCAAGAGCTTTATCGAGCTCAAGGAGAAAAAGGCCCTGCTTGAACTAAAGAAGATCAAGGAAGAAGTGAAGACAGAGGAAGCTATACGCGCCAAGGAGGAAGAGGAGGCGCGGCAGCGGCAAAGGAGGTACGACGAGAGCCTGGGCACTTTGCGCCCAGTTGCTCCGACTGAACGGCACGGCCCGCTGCACGTCAGGCTGGAGTTCATGGTGCCGGAGATCCAGACGTACCGGCTGGCCGCAGAGGTCTCGCGGGCCCGCCAGGCGCTGGCCAATGACGTCGTGGCGCTGCTGGGCCGCCTGGACCGCAACGGCGACGGCAAGCTGACGGACGACGAATACCGCGATGCCGGAGCACTGCTAAGCGCGACCACAAGCCTGTTTGCGCCTTTGGACAGCACCGGGGATGGCTACCTCACCGCTGAAAAATTGGAGGCCGTGCGGAACCTGCCCGAGAATGCCGCGGCCGCGCTCCGTTTGGGCCGCGTGGCGGCCTCGGCCAAGGATTTCAGGATCAAGCCTTTTGACACAAAGG
>JBEKKG010000646.1:0-5562 GCA_050010835.1 Planctomycetota bacterium | reverse complement strand
GCGTCATCCCCAGTATCTGGGCGTTTACGAGGGCGCGATTGGCCGTGAGGAGGTCCGTTGCGCCGTGGAAGAGGCCGATTGCCTCCTGATCCTGGGGGCCTTTCTGACCGACATAGACCTCGGCGTCTTCACCGCGCGCCTGGACGTGGCACGCACCATCAATGCAGTTGCCGAGAAGATATCCATCAAGCATCACCAGTTTGAGCGCCTGACACTGCGCGATTTCGTCCACGGCCTGATCGGCGCGGCCCCTGTCAAGCGGTGCAAACCGCACGCCGCGCCAAAGCCCCCGCATGAAGCCTTCCAGCCGGAACCCAAGCGGCCCCTGACGGTACGCCGTTTCTTTGCCCGCATGGACGATTTCCTGGAAGACGATTTCGCCGTCATCTGCGACCCCGGCGACGGCCTCTTCGGCGCGGCGGACCTGACGATCCACCGCCGCACCGAGTTCCTCAGCCCCGCCTACTACACTTCGATGGGCTTCGCGGTGCCGGCGGCGGTAGGCGCGCAGATCCGCAACAAGCGCCTGCGGCCCATAGTGTTCGTCGGAGACGGCGCCTTTCAGATGACCGGGCAGGAGCTTTCCACTGCCGTGCGCTACGGCCTGAACCCGATAGTCTTCGTGCTCAACAACAAGGGCTACACGACCGAACGTTTCATCAGGGACGGCCCGTACAACGACATTCACGAATGGGCGTACCATCTGTTGCCCGAACTCCTGCGCTCAGGCTGGGGTTCTGAGGTCCGGACGGAAGGCGAACTCGAATCGGCCCTCCAGAACGCGCGCCGGAACATCCACAGTTTCTCGATTATCAATGTGCAGCTTGACCCCTGGGACCATTCTGCCGCCCTGGAGCGCCTGGGCAAGCGCCTGGGTGCGCAGGCCGGTTTTCGCAGGCGCGGGACAGGTGACAAGTGACAAGTAGGACAGGCTTTCCAGCCTGTCCGGACAGCCTGGAAAGGCTGTCCTACCATCACCAGAGAGAAAGGACGCAAGTGGCCAAGGGACAATTCCACACGCCGTACCAGAAGGGCATCATCAAGCGCTACTATGAGAACCAGAGCGACCTGTCCAGCCAGAAGCTGGGCGAGATCGTGTCCGACCTGTATCTCGAAACCAACGCCGCGAAGACCAAGCGGCTCTGGGAAAGCGCGGAAACCGCGCTGCTGAACCTGGGCGCCAACAAGCTGCGCGTGGCGAAGATTATCGCTGATAAGAACCTGAAGGAACTGGCGCAGCTCGTCGAGGAACTCTTCTGATTTTTTGATTTTCGGTTTTCGATTTTGGATTGCCGCTCGATCAAAAATCGAAAATTTCTATCGTCCTTCGCGCAGCCTATCGCCCAGGAAGTGGTCCAGGCCGTCTATCGCATAGATCTTCTTGACAGTTTCATCAATATTGTACTCCACCCGGCGCCAGACAACCGTGTCGCCATCGAAGGTGATGTAGCAGGCGCGCGGGTCGCCGTCGCGGGGCTGGCCGACCGAGCCGACGTTGACAAGAACCTTTTCGTCCGTGCCGAGCATGTACAGGTCGAACATGTCCGAGGGGTGCGCGAAGCCCACGGCGTTGAAGATGCCGGGCGTGTGCGTGTGGCCCACGAAGCAGTAGTCGTCCAGAGCGGCAAAGATGGCGCTCATTTTTTTCTTGTCGGCGGCGTCGCGCGGCATGACGTACTCGCGCGTGGGATCGCGCGGCGAGCCGTGCACGTACTGCACGCCCTCGATGCGGCACTGCACCTGGCAATCCTGCATGAACTTGCGGCGCGCCTCGCGCGTTTCGACGGTTTCGGTTGCGTCCTCCAGCAGGATCTTGCGGGTCCATTCTATGGCCCTGCGGGCCTTGGGCGTGAAAGTCAGCGGCACGCCTTGCAGCACGGCTTCCTCATGGTTTCCGAGAATGGTGAGGGCGCACATGCTCCTGACTATGTCCAGGCATTCGCGCGGCTCAGGGCCGTAGCCGACGGCGTCGCCCAGGCACGTAATGTCCTTGATGCCCAGATGGTCAATGTCGTCCAGAACCGCGCGCAGTGCCGCCAGATTGCTGTGGATGTCGGAGATGATCGCCTTCATGCTGGGAAAAAAGCCCTTGCCTGCCTTTGTACAACTCCCGCCGCGCGCGTATACTAACGGAGAGTTAATGGTTTTGACAGAACAGGTTGAGGAAAGTGCTATGTTTGAAACTGCGGAATTGGGAAACAGCGTGGACAAGCTGACTTTCAACCGCGAGGCGCCCCGCATCCGCGCGGCTTTGCTCGAAGCGCAGAAGCAGCTCGCGCAGGCCGGCTTCTCCGTGGCCATCATCGTGGCCGGAGTCGAGGGCGCCGGGAACGCGGAGACAGTCAACCTGCTGCTGGAGTGGCTGGATGCCCGCGGCACTCAGACGCACGCCTTCGGCGAGCCCTCGGACGAGGAGCGCGAGCGCCCGGAGTATTGGCGCTTCTGGCGCGTCCTCCCCCCCAAAGGCCGCATCGGCATTTTCTTCGGCGCATGGTATACGGCGCCTGTTGTTGATCGCGTCTTCGGCCGAGCCAGCCACGCGGAGTTCGACCTGGAGCTGGACGAGATAGTGGCGCTGGAGCGCATGCTGTCCCAGGAGAACGTGCTGCTGCTCAAGTTCTGGATGCACCTCCCCAGAGCAAAGCAGAAGAAGCGGCTGAAGGATCTGGAGGCCGACAAAAACACACGCTGGCGTGTGACCAAGCTTGACTGGCAGTTCTTCAAGCGCTACGACGAGTTCCGCGACATCTCCGAACAAACCCTGCGCAAGACCAATACCGCAGAAGCGCCCTGGAACATCGTGGATGCCGGCGATGAGCGCTACCGCTCCTTGACCGTGACCCGCACGCTGCTGGAAGCCCTGGAGAAGCGGCTGCTGCAATCCGGAGACAAGTCCAAGGCCCCGGCGGAGAAGCCGCCGCTGCCCAAGCCCGCCAAAGTAAACGTCATCAACCGGCTGGACACAAGCCTGAGCTTAAGCGAGAAGAAGTATGGGAAGAGACTGCTCAAGCTCTCCGGCAAACTGGCGTTGCTCACGCGCCGGCTTTATGAGAAGAAGCGCTCGCTGATTGTCGTCTTCGAAGGGCCGGATGCCGCGGGCAAGGGCGGCGCCATCCGCCGCTTGACCGGCGTCATGGACGCGCGGAATTACCAGGTTATCTCCATTGCCGCACCCACCGAAGAGGAACGCGCCCACCCGTATCTGTGGCGCTTCTGGCGCCACCTGCCGCGCCTGGGCCGGGTCACCATCTTCGACCGCTCCTGGTACGGGCGGGTGCTGGTGGAGCGCATCGAAGGCTTCTGTTCCGCGCCGGAATGGCAACGCGCCTTCGGTGAGATCAACGCGTTTGAAGAACAGCTCGCGCGCTTTGGAATCTCGATCGTGAAATTCTGGCTGGCCATCAGCCAGGACGAACAACTCCGCCGCTTCAAAGACCGCCAGACCACGCCGTACAAACAATACAAGCTGACCGAAGAAGACTGGCGCAACCGCGAGAAATGGAGCGGCTACGAAGCCGCAGCCTGTGACATGGTCGAGAAGACCAGCACCGAAATGGCCCCCTGGGTGCTCGTCGAGGCCAACAATAAGTTCCACGCGCGCATCAAGGTCCTGGCGACGGTCTGCGGCTTGCTGGAGAAGGCGCTGGATTAACCCGGGATTCTAAACACAGAGGGCGCAGAGGACGCAGAGGAAGAACCACTGGAAACAACAGTACATTCTTACATTCCAATCCCCTCTGTGTTCCTCTGTGCCCTCTGTGTTTAGAAATACAGGTTACCCCCCGACTACACTGAAGTAGTGCTCCAGGAACTCCTGCGCCTTCACGTTCACGGCGACGCGGTGCGGTTGCGCCTCGGCGCGCGCGTTGAAGGAAGTCAGCCCCGCCAGCGTGGGGCTGGAGGTTTCGACCGTGACCTCCCCGGCGGCGTACTCGCACAGTTCCGGCTCGAAGACCGTGGCGCCTGCGAGCGGGTCGTGAAAAGTGATGCTCGACCTGCCGTGGAACCAGACCTCGGCCATCTCCGCCACGGGGGCCAGCGGGCCGCCGGCCTTGGCGAAACGGCGGCGGCATTCGTCGGCGCCCAGCACGCATTTGGTCGTGACCTCCAGGCCGATGGAAGTACACAGCGGCGGACGCGCCCGGTAGACGATGCTCGAGGCAATGGGATCCACCAGCGCATTCCATTCCTTTGCGCCAGGGCCCTGTCCATTGCCGGCAGTGAAGACCCCGCACATCAGACGCAGTTCCTTCAGCAGCGCGGGGATTTCCGGGTCAGTCGCGAAGAGCAGCGCGATGTTGGTCAACGGCCCAATGGTCAGCAGCGTGATCTCGTGGGGCCGGGCGCGAATAGTGCGCCGCAGGAATTCCACCGCCGTGGCGGGCGGGTACTCTTTGCGGTGCGGGCGCCCGGCAATGGCTTCGTACTGCGGCACATGCGGCTGGCCCGGCCCGAAGAGCAGCACGTTGGGCGCGCCGGCGTGGATAGGCACATCCAGCCGCCCCGCGCCGCGGCAGATCACCTCCGCCAGCGCCGCGCGCTGCGAGGTGTTGCCCGTGACGGTGGTGACGCCCAGGAGATCGCAGCGCGGTTGGCGCAGCAGATAGGCCAGGCAGACGGCATCGTCAATGTCGGAGCCAATGTCGGTGTCGAGGAGCACGGGGATTCTGGCGGTCATGGAAAATCCTTTCTCTCAACCTGGGTTTCCTGCAACCGCATATAATATCACTATCCGCCCCGGCACGCCTAGAGGAAATCTCTGTGGCCCTTCATTCTGGGTGCATGTCAGTAAATTCAGTAAATGCGTGGCCCAGAGCGTACCGCGGGCGTCCCGCCCGCCTTCGTCCTCGCGCCCTGCCGGCCTGCCACGGGCGGGCGGGACGCCCGCGGTACATTTGCTGACATGCACCCCTTCATTCTCCGAGCCGCGCGCGCAAGCGAGTGGTCACGCGAAGCGCGCTGTGACGTGCTATGGGAAACATAGGAAGTATGGGAGGTATGGGACGAATAGAATCGTTGGAACCGATCCGTTATGGCCGCGGCATGGGCAAGAGCGGCTTCTCCGCCGCTCCCGGCAACGCCTCGGCTTGGGCGGACAAGGCATCCAGTTCGGCTTTCCGTTCGGGCGGGATGACTGCGGCAAGTGCTGCCGCTTCATGGCGCGCGCGGGCGCCGTTCTTCAAGCTGAGCAGCGCTTTGATCAGGTTCAGCCGGACGGAGAGTTGTTCCGCATTGGGGGATTCCGGGGACACGATCCCGATTTCCAAACGGCCGGAAATCGGGTCATGTCCCCGGAATCCCAGCCACGCATCATAGGCTTCCACCGCCGCCTGATACTGGCCGGCCAGGAACGCCGCAGAGGCTTGCGACAGGAGCCGCGCGTGCAGCAGGCGGGCAATCTCACGCGCCACAGGGCCGGAGCTATCCAGCGGATAAAGGATGCGAAAATCCGCAGCCGCAGCGCCGGCCTGCGCCGCCTGGTCGCTGGCGAGATGGACCCGGACCAAGGCGAGCAGTGCCGCTTGCTTCAGTCCGTCGCCGCGACGCCGCGACGTCTCCACC
>JBEKKG010000645.1:0-4894 GCA_050010835.1 Planctomycetota bacterium | reverse complement strand
CCGAGGACCAGATCGGCTGGCTGGGTGTGGTGAGTGCCGGTCTGCAGCAGGCCTTCGACTTGCGCAAGCCCGTGGCGCTATGCGAGCTGGACCTCGACAAGCTGTCCAACCTGCCCAGTGGTCCGCGGCGCTACCTCGAGCCGCCCGCTTTCCCTGAAGTGGCGCGCGACATCGCCCTGGTGGTCGCGGAAGGAGTGGCTTGGGATGAAATCCAGTTGTTCGCCAGCCGGTGGGCGCAAGATGAGCCTTTGCGCGACCGCCACGAAGCGCCGCGGTTCATGTCTGTTTTCCGCGGCAAACAGGTTGGCGCCGGCAAGAAATCTGTCGCCTTCTCGCTGGTCTATCGCGCGCGGGAGCGTACGCTGACGGATGAGGAGGTCAACGCCGCGCACGCCAGATTCCAACAGGCCATACTGGCGCATTTCCACGCGACGCTCAGGACGTAGCGATGGGTGCACGCCCCTGCTACGCACCCGCACCCTTGTTTCAGACGATTTACTCTTGACTCTTGATGCTGCCGGCACTAGGAGAAAAGAGTGCGGTTTTTCCGCATGGTACGAGCGCAGTGTGATATGCTGCGAATAGGCAGGGCAGTGCTCTTGGAACCTGGAAGTGCCTAGAGGGGGCCGCGAAGGTGTTCAGGCTGTTAATGATATGGTGGTACTCCCGCGGGTTGGGCAACCCTAACCTTGCCAAGTATGCGCGTGCCATCAACTCGCTTGCGAAATTAGGCGATCCACGGGCACTTGATCGGCTCATGCCAGGGCTGGAGCATAAGGAGCCCGTGCTGCGCGCAGGTGTGGCGATGGCCTTGGGTGAATTGAACGACGTCCGGGCAGTCAAGCCGCTGATGACGCTCGCGGAGACCGATCAGGAGGCCTCTGTCCGCACTGCGGCAGCCAAGTCCCTGGGCAAGCTGGGGGACAAACAGGCAACCAGTGTACTGGTCAAGGCAGTGGGCGACCCTGACCCGGATATGCGCGTCGCGGCGGCGAAATCCCTGGCGCGGCTGGGCCAAACCCAATGGCAGGATTGGGTGAAGGGCACGGAAGGCGACTTCACCCGGCTGTCCGAATCGAACGACCGCCGGGCGGTGGAGCCGCTGACCCTGGCCGTCAAGAACATGAAGTGGAACGTGCGTTCCGTAGCGTTGGAGGGCTTAGGCAAGCTCGGCGACCGCGAAGCCATTCTGCCGCTTATCAGTCTGCTGAACGACGAAGACCAACGCGTCCGGATCTCTGCGATCGGCTGGCTGGTAAAACTCAACGACCGCCGTTCCATAGAGCCGCTGATCCTGAGCCTGCGCAACAAGGATGCCGACACCCGTATCGCCGCTGCGAAGGCGCTGGGCGAATGGGGCGAGCGGCGCGCCATTGTGGAACTGCGCAAGCATCTGGAGGATGACGACGACAGGGTCTGCCGTGCCGTTGTCGAGACGTTGACAAAATTGGGGGATGCCGGCGGGGAAGCGCCGCCGCTGCGTGCTGGCGGGACTGCCGGCGTTCAGGCGCAGCCCGGAGCGAAAACCGCGCCAGGCCACGACGCCGCCCCAAGCCAGACCACCGGCGCAAGCGCTGTCCCACCAAAGCAGCCGGTTACGGCGCCGAGTTCGCAGCCGAAGCCGCCAGCCAGTGCCGCCACGCCTGGGCCCAAGCCGGCAAGCGCTGCCCTTAAACCACTGCCCTCCGCCCCAGGCGGTCTTCCAAGACAACCGACGAGCGTGATGAGGATCCCGCCGAAGGTCCCGACCCGTTCGCCGCCGCCCGGGGGGACCGGCAATCCTCCCAAGTAGCGGCCTGCGGGTGCGTTGCCGGCCAGTAAGCCTTTCTACAGGGAAGAGGCCCGCAAGACGTGAACAGGTGAAGAGGTGCAAAGGAAACGGTGTTATGGCCAGTCCACCCTTGCCAGGTTCGGCGCCGCAGAGCCAGCCCCGCCCCGCCGGTTCCCCGTTGCGCCCTGCCGCGGCTTTGCCCACGGGGCCTAAACCCAAAACCCAGGTACAGGCCCACACCCAAGGCGACGTGGGCGTCGTGACCATCCTTGCGGCACGGATTCTCGACGAGACGAACATCGCCGCGCTGGGACAGGAACTGACGGACCTGGTCAAGAAACAATACATGGTCAAGATGGTGATTGACCTGGGGGAAGTGAAGTACCTTTCGTCCGCGGTCCTCCGCCAGTTCATCGCTCTGTACAAGCTCATCAAGGCCGAGAAGGGCAACCTGAAGCTCTGCCGCATTGATCCGAACGTGCGCGAGGTTTTCAAGATCACGCAGCTTGACAAGATGATTGAGATCTTCGATGACGTGCAGAAGGCCGTGAACAGCTTCAAGAGATTCGATTGGGGCCTGTTCAAGCGCTAGGCCGCTGCCGCTTCCCCAGTCTCCTTTTGGGAGCGGGCGAGGCGACGGGTTCCGTCACGACTATATCGTCTGCCGCGGCCCAGATCAGGCCGATGAAAACAGAGGCCGTTACGGCCGGCGCCATAACATACCGGTGCAAACCGGCCTGGACCATTGTGGACTCCTGGTGCAAGAACACCGCGTTGACGAATACTTCCCCGAGCAGCGCCAGGAAGAGCAACATTGGCAGAAGCAGCCGTGCGCGCCAAATGGTGCGCCAATGGTATGCCGCGCTGGCAATGAAGACATAAAAGACAATGCCGAAATTGCCGCTGTCGAACAGGCCGTAGAAGAACATGTTGCTGAGATCCGTCATGGAATACGCAGAGGCCTTGCCAAAGAAATAAACGTCCGCCTCCCAGCTCCCCCCTGGCATAGGCGGCGCCTCGACAGCGGGAGTGCCGCCCAGACTGCGCACCAAAGCATGATAGACTCCGGCGATCAAGTTGTTCCCGCCGTTCGTAAGCTTGACCAGGGCATAGAGCAACAGCACGGCGCCTGCCGCGGCCAACACCTTCCAGGGCAACTTCCGGTTCCGCCTGTAGCCGAGGGCGACCATGGCGGTCCCAAAAGCCAGACTGGTGAGGGCCAGGATTTCGCCATCCTGTTTCACCAAGGCCGTCAGGAATGTGAAGAGCAGGAAGTGTTTGAGCAGCACCTCGTCCGGTTCGGCGCAGTACCGGACCACGTACAGGAAAGCGGCGGCGAACATCAGGGCGTAGGTGGAGTCCAGGTAGGTGCTGGTTTCATGGTAGGCAAACAGTGGCAGGGACAGCAGGAGGAACGCGGCCACAATGCCCATTTGCGGTTGTTTCCGCAAGACTCCCGACATGAACGTCGTCAGCAGGAAAAAAAACAGGACCGTCAACTGCAGGTAGTTCACGTGAAAATGGTTTATGCTGCCTTGCAACTGCCAGCCGAGCACAGGCACGAAACTGGCATAGCTGCCGTTGGCCAGGATCAGATAGACGGCCTTCGGATTCAGCAGCCCCTGATAGACGAGCATGGGCGTATAGGCGCGGAGCTTCAGGCCGTCGTCGGTGTTGGTGGGCGTGTTCTTTCCGTGCAGGATGATGAGCACCAGGATTGCGGCAGCCACCGCAGCCAGGACAACATAAGCGGCACGGAACGCAGTGGGGCAGTAGCAGGCGGAGCGGCAGGCGCTAAGGCTGGCCCGGATGCCCTCCGCATACCTGCGGCGGAACAGAATGAAAAGCAAGGGCGGCAAGCCCAAAGCGGCCAGCGATACGGTCAAAGCCGGCCTTTGGTGCAGCCCGAGTGTCCAGAAGAAGGAGGCGAGGGCGAGGTAGCCACTCCCGGCAAACCACGCGGCGGCAATGTCGGCGACGAAATGCCGCTGCGACATGCCCAGCAGCCACACGAGGCTATAGCCGGTCAAGAGGAGGATAAGGATGCTGCTCAACCAAACCATATTCTCTCCAGCCTACTTCATCCGCGCAATGAAGACCGAGGCGCCCTGGGCATAGATCTTCTCGAACCCCGCCGGCACGGCAGTCGTGCCGAGGTAGGACACGAAGTATTCAGCCTCGGACCTGGCAATCTCCGTCACCCTGTTCATGCCCGCATACCTGTCGTTTTCCAGCGGCGTATAGCCGCAGCGCCGCGGCGCAAGGTTGAAAGCCAACGCCTGCGGCGCGAACCATTCGTTAGCTTGAACTGAGATCAAGACGGTCGCGGTTACCGGAATCGTCTTCCTGGCTTCCACTATCAGTTCGCCAAGGCCGGGGGCCAGAGGGTAGCGCCGCAGCTTCTCCTCGGTGCTCAGGAACACAGCCTTGTTGAGCATGGGGCAGAAACGGACCAGGAACTGCGCCTCGTATCCCATGACCCAGGCCAGGCAAACCAGCGCCAGCAGCTCACGCCGCCGCAAACTCCGCCGGAAAATTGACGCCAGAATGTAGAGCACGAAGAAAACGCAAAACGCACAGCCCCAGACCCGCGTCCAGGACGTGCCCGTCACGGGATCCCAATACACGGGTGTGAGGAAATTGATGGTCGTATGGCGGATCTCTTCCGGCCTCCAGAACTGCGCCCATTGGCGGGCCGCGGCAATGTCCGTGCCGGCGGGGATTCTGGTCACTGCCAGGTCCCTGAGTTTGACGGTCCCGCAGCCCCGAAACTCAAGCTGGGGCAGCGTGGCCGAAGACCAGCCTGGACAAACCCGCAAGTCCAGAACGCAGTGCGTGACGCCTTTGGAGAGCAACATGCTCGGCAACAAATGGGCCAGCGGCTGCCAGTTCGGGTCCTTCTCGGGCCTGGCAGCCCACGCGAGCCGGAAGTAACCATCTGTCTCGCAGTCAAACTCGACCGTCTGCGCATCGGGCAAAGGCAAAACGCATGCGGCAAAATCCTCGGTTTTGAATACCAAGCCCCCGTCCTGCCAGGAACCGGGCTTGCTGCACAGCACCTGCGGGACGAGTTTGAGCAGATCCACCGGCTCGCCGCCCAAACCGCGAACAGCGCTCAGCACC
>JBEKKG010000644.1:0-6577 GCA_050010835.1 Planctomycetota bacterium | reverse complement strand
AAAGCAACCAAGGGAACCGTTGCGCGGACGGGCGGAAGAAAGTGTCGCCGCGCCCCGCCCCGCCGACCTGCGCTTTCACGCTGCCGCGCGCCTATTACAATGCGCTTGTTTTGGGACTAATGTCAAGTTACCGCAAGAACTCATCTCATCGTACCGTAGAATACGAGGGACAAGGTGCCATTACGGTTCAGTACTTTAACTTCCGCCCCTCCAAGCCAATTCTGGATACGATAGACCGCATTCTTGGTCATCTCTACGGCTTCACGGCCGAAGAACTGGACTTCATAATCAACTACGACATCAAATACCGCATGGGGCAGGACGGCGGCGAAGAGGAAGGCGCATGAAAGGGCTTCCACGTGCAGTGCGGGAGGCGTTGACCAAGGCGCGGGATCCCGCCCTGTTGGCGGTGGAGGCGCACAACAAGCCCGCCGTGACCTTCAAGTCGGCTGCCTACATCACCCTGATGGTCATCGCCTGGACCGGCGGCAGGGGGGGAAAGACCATGCGGGGCGCAGCATTCATCACCGCGATTGCCTGGCTGCTGATGCCAGCGGCGGCAGCGGCTGCCGGGGAATGGAGAGCGGAGACCATGATCAAGCCGGAGGAGTTCGCCATCCTTCCCTGGGGCGGGACGCCGGGGAACCTGAAGGCGCTGGAGGAGATCCGCGACTGCGGCTTCAACCTCGCCGGGTTTGTCGCCCCGGAGCATCTCGGTCTGGTGAGCGAGGCCGGGCTGAAGTGCATCGTCTCGGAGCCGAGTACGCACGTCGGCGACGCTGAAGCAGCTCTGGGCGATGACGAGATCGCCAAACGTGTCCAGGCCCTGACGCAGCGCGTCGGGGGGCACAAAGCCGTCTTCGGCTACTACCTGCGCGACGAGCCGGGCGCGGCGGCCGGGCACGCGCTGGACGCTGGTGGCGGATCGCGAAGCGGACATCGCGGAAGTGTTCATCAAGGCACGGCAGCACGCTACGGACTTTATCATCCGGGCTTGCCAGCCGCGTGCCGGAAGCGGAAGAGGGCGATGTATTTGCGGTGGCGGCGCGAGCGCCGTTGAAAGGCCAGTTTTACATCGAGTTGCGGGCGCGGCCTGGGCAGGCGGCGCGGAGGGCGACGGTACAGGTGCGGGCGCGCGAACTGAAGGTGCGCGGCCCGTGGCGGCCGGGGGGAAATTTGCCGGCGCAAAGCGTGAACGTGATCGAGATTCGGGAAGTGCACGCTCCGGCCGGCGTGGAGCCGTTGCGCTGGGTGCTGTTAACGAGTTGGCCCTGCGGCACGCTGGGAAAATGCATGAAGGTGGCACGGGCTTACGCTGCGCGCTGGTTGATCGAGGAGTACCACAAGGCGCTGAAGAGCGGGACGGACGTGGAGCAAAGCCAGTTGACGACGGCAGCGCGCTTGGAGGCGCTCCTGGCACTGCTGGCCATCGTGGCCGTGCGGCTGCTGGATTTGAAGTTACAGGCACGAGCCGAACCGGAGAAGCCGGTCTCGACGGGTACGTTGGGAGCGGAAGCGTTCGCGGTGCTGGAAGCCAAGCATGGGCGCCCGAAGGAAGGTTGGACGAACCGCACGCTGCTGGCAGGCATAGCCAAGCTCGGCGGCTTTCCCGGACGCAAAGGCGATGGGGATCCAGGTTGGCTGACGATTTGGCGCGGCGGGTGCATGTCAGTAAATGCGTCAGTAAATGCGTGGCCCAGAGCGTACCGCGGGCGTCCCGCCCGCCCTCGTCCCTGCGCTCTGCCAGCCTGCCACGAGCGGGCGGGACGCCCGCGGTACATTTGCTGACATGCACCCTGGCGCGGCTGGCAGCGTCTCGTGTTGTTGACAGAAGGCTACAGCTTGCGCGCGGAGTGGTAAAGATGTGGGTAATGACAAGGGCTGAAGCCGGGGGTTAGTGGGTCAGGGATTTGCGCGGCGCTGTACTAAGGCTCCACCGGCGCCTTGATGATCGAGGCGCCGAATGTGGAGAGGTACATGTGTTTCGGGTCATCGGGGTCGAAGGTTATGCGCTGGATGTTCCCGAACGGCACCTGCTTGAATGGCTGCCAGTTCGCGCCGGCGTCTTTGCTCAGGAACAGGCTGTAGTCGCCGGAGCCCTCAGTCACGGTCAGGTAGATCCAATCCTTGTTGACGGGGTGGTAGCAGGCTCCGAAGAAGTAGCGCTCCTTCTCGTCCTTGTAGGTGGTCTGCCAGGTCTTGCCGCCGTCGGTCGTGCGGTGCAGGCCCGGGTCCGTGCGCGCGGTGGGGACGAGGATGGTCTGGCTGTCATCGCTCTTCACCGCGTAATCGCGGATCCAGTCCCACGGCTGTCCCGCGGTGATCTTGGTCCAGGTCTCGGCCTTGTCGGTTGAGCGGAAGATGCCCGTGCCCGCGGGAGACTGTTTGACTTTGCCGGTGGACGCCACGAAGAGTGTGCCGTCCTGGTGCAAGACCAGCTTGAGGCAGCGCTTGTCGTTGTCCAGGCCGGACGATTTGGCCTCCCAAGTTGCGCCGCCGTCGCTGGAGCGGAAAACGCCGCCGCCGAAGAACGAGGCGTAGAGCGTGCGTTTCTCCTTGGGGCTTTTCGGATCAACCACGATGGAAATGGCGGGCAAGGCAACGGGAAGTTTCAGCTTCGTCCAGGTCGCGCAGTGGTCGTTAGAGAGCGCAATGCCGCCGGGCCCGCCGGGACTGTGGCCGCCGTAGATGGCGTTGTAGTTCGGGATGTCGTGGGAAGCCGAGAATGCGCCCCACACGCGGCCCGGCACTTCAGGGTCGAACGCCAGCTCGTAAGTCGTGTTGCTCCAGTTCTTGGGGATGTGGTACATCTCCGGCAGCCACGTTTTGCCGCCGTCCAGGCTGCGCGCGAAGCCGATGTCCGTGTAGCAGATGTAGTGCCTGCTCTTGTCGAACGGGTCAATGTAGTAGTTCCAGGTACTGGTGACCACTTCGCCGCTGTTGGCCCAATGCGTGTGCCCTTCCGCGTCCACGCGGCTGGTGCCGCGGTAAGGAGACTTCCAGGTCTTGCCCGCATCCAGCGTGTAATGAATAAAACGGCCTTGGTTTACCACGAACATGTCCGGGTTTGCGGGGTTGATCTCGCAGCCGCGGGTGGCGCCCTGCTGGCGCTGGCCCCAGCACTCGGTCTCCCAATCGGTCTCGACGTTGCACTCCATGCCTTTGTTCTTGAAGCGCGGATCGGAGAAGAACACTTCCTGCCAGCTCTCGCCCGCATCGTCCGTGCGATAGAACGTGGCATGGCAGGGGGGATGATAAGAGGTGCCGCTGCAGAAGACGTAAGCGCGCTCCGGCATCTTATCGCCGGCCGCCACCCAGGTGTATTGAGGCAGATCGCCGGCGGCCCATTCGCTGCTCCTCTTGGTTTCCTGGTTGATCTTGGCGTTCATGCAGCGCTGCCAGGTCTCGCCTTTGTCCTTGGAGCGGTACATGCCGCCGGTGAGTTTGCCGTCCTTCAAGACACAGGGGACGGCGGCATACAGGATGGTCTGCTTTTCGTTGGAGCCGGCGGCGAAGCCCGTGAGCCCGCCGGACGGCAGCCCCTCCATCTTCCGCGTGAAGGTCTTGGCGCCGTCATCGGAACGGAAGAAACCGTCACTGGCGCCCACAAAGTAAACCCGCTGGGCCGCGGGGCTTTGCCGCTCCACCGCCACGCGGAAAACAACCCCGGCGCTGCCAGGGCACTCGCGCCAGGACTTGCTTTCGTCTGCGCTCAACCACAGTTGCCCGGCATCGGCCTTGCCCGCCAGCCCGACGAAGATCCGTTCGGGGTAATCCGGATCGAGCCATAGGCGTTTCACCGCAACCTGAACGTCTTTCCGCTCCCGCCACGGCTGGCCGGCGCCTGCAGGCTCCCAGGTGACGCCCCGGTCCTTGCTGACCCGCACTTCAGTGCCCTTGACCCAATAGATGACATCCGGCTTGGTTGGGTGAAAAACAGCGCAGCAACTGTTGGAACAGGAGAGCTGCCTGCAATCTATCATGTGCCACTTCGCGCCGGCATCGTAGGTGATGAAGGCCCCGCTCATGTCCGTGGCCACAGTCAGGACGTTGGGATCGTGCGGCGAGCAGTTCCCCATGTAGATTGAGCCGCCCGCACTCAGGCCCAGGAACTCACACTCTTCACCCGCGCCTGACCACAGTGCCGGGAGCAACAGCACGGCGCAGAGGCACCACGTCTTCAATCTACACATGAGCATCCTTTCCAGCCGGCTGCGGCTGACAGGGCTTCCCTTTGAACGTTTACACCGTGCGCGATTTTTTCTCTGGAGTTCTCGCAAGTCCTTATTTTCAGATAGCGAGGAAATTGCAAATAAGCCACGGACGCTGTTCTCACCCCGCCAGCAGCGTCCAGCCCGCATTTCTCACCACTCATTCAATGCAGAGGGTGCAGAGTGGACAGCACGCGCACGCGCGACCCGCAGCCCTCCGTTTTCCAAATCTCTCAAAAGAGTCTTGCTTCACGAAAAAGAATGGTATACGTCTTCTTGGCTCTGTGGTCCCCGAAGGCTCACGCCTGACGTGAGCGGCTCACGTAGGGGGTCACGGGGCTTTTTTCATTTCCCGGTTCTTCTTCGCCCATTTCACATCTACCTCTGATCCTTGAGGCTCCAAGCGCCACAGCCGTATCGGATCCAGCCACAGCGATTGCATCCCGGCCCGTTTGCCGGTTGTGATTCCAACGTTCTTCACGCCCAGCGGCCGCAGGCGTTCGAGGATGAAGTTGTAGAGCCGTTCTTTGGCGCGGGTCCGCGCGCCACGGCGGCCATTCTCCTGTGTAACGAGGTGCAGTCTGTTCATCCTGAAACCACGCGACACGCCTTCTCGGTCACGTCGGCCGCGACAGCGGAATGTCCGCTCCGTTGCGCATTCCGCGGAATTGCGCGCCCGCAATTGGGCAAAATGCGGGACAACGGCACCCGCGAACTGCGGGGACGCAGGGGCCTGTGCCAGGTCTCAGTTTTTCTGCCAGAAAAGCCCTGACCTGAAACCCGTATGGGGTGTATCCAGGTAGTAGTTCGTTACATAAGGCTGCCAGAGGGCGACCTGAAATAGAAGTTTGATAACAGCAAAAAGCGCCGCGGCAATGGGCAGCGCAGTGGGGAAGCAGCAGCTTGATACGGAGTATTCTTTCAGCGCAGGGAGGGGCAAACCATGAAACGCAGGATTACACTCGTGTTCGCGGGACTGTTGCTGTGCTCCGGCGCAACGCGCGGATACGATTTGATCACTGACGGGAAGATCACGGCAAACACGACCTGGCCCGGCTCGGTCCTGGTAACCGGCGACGTGACGGTCCCCGCGGCCCTCACGTTGACCATTCAGCCGGGCACAACGGTTGAATTCAACCCGAAGACGGATACCCAGGCGGGCGGGTCGAATGGTTCCCGCTGCGAGTTGCTCGTTTACGGCGTCCTGAACGCCAGCGGCACCCAATCCAGCCCCATACTCTTGACGGCGCGAAACGCCGGCCCTGCGAAGGCCCCTGGGGACTGGTATGGAATCGAGGCGGTCGGCGGCACAGTTGCGCTGAAATTCGTCACTGTTGAATACGCCGTCAACGGATTGTACGCTCGTGAATACGACACCGACGGAGTGACCCCTGTGCCGCCCTCCAGTTGCACCCTGGAGGATTCAACGTTCAGCCAGTGCAGCGGCAGGGGTGTTTTGTTTGACCCCGCTTCTTTGGGTGCCGCCGGCCAGACCGCTCTACGGTGCAAGTGTGTTCATAGCAGCGGCAACGGGTTTGAGTTCAACGCCGGAACCAGCGCTGCGCCTAGAACGCTGGCCTGCAATAACTGCTCGTTCACTAACAACTCATCTTGTGGCCTATCCTGCGGCGATTATTCCACGGCCGCGTTGACAACCTGTGAAATCTCAGACAACGGCAGCTATGGCATCTATGCCACCACTTATGTAGTGGCGGCAGATTGTAAAATCGCGAGGAATAGGGACCCCGGGGTGTCGGTGGGAAATTCGGGAACCATTCTTCAGAATTGCACGCTTAGCGGCAACAGCAGCGATGGCGCATACTTGCCCGACAAGTCAACGGCAACCAATTGTGCGGTCTTGAACAATTCAGGCCGCGGCATCTGGTTTTCAAGTGCCGTCTCCTCCGGTCTGGCCAACAGCTACGTAGTCCGAAATGCCTTCGATGGGGTCTATCTTGGAGGAGGGTCCGGGACCACCAATGTTCAGGGTTGCTCCATCCTCAACAATAATCCGAGTGGTGTCGCTCTTGACTACGGCACTTCATTCGGCAGCTTTTCCGGCAACTTGATTACAGCCAACGGCGTTGGGATCTCGATCGACAACGGCAGCGCGACGTCGCCCGAGACCATTGCCGCAGGCAACGACATCAGGGACAACAACAGTTATGAGATTTCCAACCAAGGCCGGGGAGCTGTTGTTGCTACCGGGAACTACTTCGGAGCGCAGACGTATACTGAGTTGGCGCAGGGGGTCTACAACTTGACCAAGATTTATGACAGCCTGGACGATTCGAGCGTAGGGGAGGTGGCAATCGCTACGCCATACGTCAGCGCCTCCTTGCTTACCGCGGTCACCGCGTCTCTCA
>JBEKKG010000643.1:0-4900 GCA_050010835.1 Planctomycetota bacterium | reverse complement strand
CGCCGAACGACGGCTGGTCCTTCGGCCACGAACGTTTTGTGCAAGCCATGAATGACCGGAAGTACGCGCTCTATTTCTATTGGGGGCCTTTCGGCCACGCCAACAATCACGCCGCCATCATGAAGGTGAACGATCTGATCAACTCCTTCGACTGGCTGAACGTGAAGCTGAACGAGGCGTATCCGGTCTTCACCAATGCCTCGGCCAACAACAAGCTGCCGTGGCCCGACAATCTGGCCGAGAAAGCGCCGGGGCAGGTCAACGCCTTCTTCCGCTGGAAGAACCTCAGCGCTGCGAAAGACAAACTCGAAATGTCGCTCTTCCTGGTCTCTGCCGCGGAGCTCAAGACGGCGTTTGAGATTCCCAAGGAAGCGAGCGCGGACGTTTCTGTGCGCCGGATTCAGAATATGCAGGTGCAGCCCGGCGAGGCGCTCAAGTGGACCTTTGGCGCGGCGAATGGCGAAGTCAAGGCCGATGCCGCGGGACTAATCACCATCCCCGGCCTGAAGATCACCGCCGAGCCTGCGGCGTTGACCGTCAGCAGGTAGACTGGCGGCCCCGCGGCAGCCCGGCGACAATTACCCTTGTCCGTGCCCTTAGTACAGCGCCGCAGAAGTACCTGACCCATCCGAGCCGCGACCGTCAGGGAGCTGACCGCTTGCTTACGCGCGCGGCTCGGTAGGTCAATCATTTCTGCGGCGCTGTACTTAGCCTTGCCACCGCCGGCCGCCAAAGAAACGGGGCTGCCGCAGCCGGCGAAAGGTGCGCACGTCAAGGAGGAAGCTGGGCGCGATCAGAAGGCGGCTGAAGCGGCACGGTTATGGCAGATGGATCGTTCGGCGCCGCGGCCGCAGCCACATCCGTGGTGCAGGCGCGCCACCCGATGCTCACCAGTATCACCGCGCCGCCACACAGCGACCACGGGCCGGGCACTTCGCCGACCAGCAGAAAAGCCCAGACCGGATTCAGCACCGGTTCGATGAGCGTCAGCAACGCGCCTTCCGTGGCGGGAACGTGGCTGAGTCCCAGAGAGGCAAGATAATAGCCCAGTCCCAACTGCACCACGCCCATGAACGCGACGGCCAGGAGCGGTGCTGCGGCCTTCTCCGCCGGCCACGGCCCCATCCACGGAATGCAAAACAGGACGCAGAGCAAGTTGCCCCAGAGAATCATCAGTTCGGCATCCGTGGGGGGGCGGCGGGAGAAGAGCGGCCCGGCTGGTTCGGACGGCAGCCTGGCGCTTTCCCGGCAGCGGCCCCAGCGCAAACCCATCAACACCAGCGCGTAGGCCACGCCGGATGCCAGCGCCAGCAGGTTGCCGCTCTGCTGCCCCGGCTGCAACTGATCTTTGAACAAGAGCGTCATGCCTAGAGCGCACAGCAGGAGCACCGCGAGGTCCGCCTTGCGCCGAGGTTCTCCGAGCAATACCGGCGAGAGCAGCACTATCCAGAGCAGCGCGGAATCCTGCAGGAGGATCGCGTTGGCCGCAAGCGTGCGGGTATTCGCCAGAATGAACAGGATCAACATCGCCGCGTAGACCAGCGCCAGCAACGCGCCTTTCGGGCTCGGCAGCAGCCGCCCGCGCCAGGGCCGCAGCACCGCACACAGAAACAAGAAGGCAAACAGCGACCGCCCCGCGGCGACCTGCCAGCCGTTAAGCGGCGGCGAGACGAATTTAACGCCGGCTCCGACGACGCTCCAACACAGCGCCGCCCCGATGACGCACAGCCTGCCCTGGTGAATGGCTTGCATGTGCGGAGACTACCAGGGCCGGTGCCGGAATACAGTCCCGCCCGCAGACCGGCTCTGGCGAATTCCCCTCTTGAGAACAGCTAACCCGCATATCTCACCGTAGCACGGGCATCTCGCCTGTGCGCATGGGCGGGACGCCCATGCTACAGGGAAGCCGAGGAAAATCGGCGACAGACCACTCGAACTTGGGGCGTGTGCAGGTGAAGGTGCAGCGCATTGCCGCAGTCCCTCTCCCCGGCCACCCGTTTCGGACTGAATGGCCACGAAATTATTTATCTCGTTGCTTGTACGTTACTTAGGCTTTCACTATCAATTATCATGCCATAGGCCAAAACCATATTTTCGCAGCGCCAGCCGTATTGTAATGGTAGCATACGGTGCTTTGCAGCACCGTGGTCTGTGTTAACTCTTCCCTTGATGAGGGGGAGTTAATTGAAAGCAAAGGAGATCCCAAGCCATGTACGACGAACACCAACAACGCACGATCGCCAGGGAGCTGGCCCGCGCGGGAGGGATGGGGACGAGTGATGGCAAGGGGGACGGCTGCGGCGCTGAAGTCCGGGCCGCTTGCGCGAAAGGATGTTGGACACGATGAAGACGAGTCACACTTCGTACACTCGGGAGGATGTCGCGCGGATAGCGGCGGGGACCGGCGCGAGCACGATCTGGTTCGGCGGCGGACGGCTGGGAGTCAGCGTGGCCGACCACGGCGGGATCGAAGAGCTTGTCTACTTCGGCACGCAGCCGCTGCACCGCCGCGAGTTCTTCCGTTCAAGCTTCCGTTCTGCCTACCCGCGCGTGTTCCGCACGTCGCTCAGCGTGGACGGGCGCACCTATCTGCTGGAACTCAACCAGACAGAGGTATTCCCCGCCGGCTACCGCAGCCGGCTCGACATTACGGATGAGGGCGTGTCAATCGAGCATTGGCTGGTGGTCACGAACGACGCGCTGTTGCAGACGGTCAAAGTTGTCGCGAACCGGCACCGGCGCGCGTTGCGTATGCAGACGGCGCTCCACAACTACAATCGTGTGTCGCCCGAAGGCCGGACCTGGACGGACTGGAGGGCGGACAAGGCGGGCGCGTGGACTGCGGGAATCAGCGACGCGGTTGAGGGCAAAGAGTCCAGGACGTGGTGCGGCGTGGTGGCAGACCGGCCTTTGTCGCTCCGCGTGTTCCACAGCCAGAAGCACTTCTTCGAGACGGACGCATTCACGGGCGGCGCCGTCACGACTGCGGTCCTGTTTGGCCACGGGAGGCAGGAGTTCCGGAAGCGCGTGAAGTCGCTGCGGCGCGGGGCCTCGAACGAGGCGCAGAGCGCACTGAAGCTGTGGGGCGCGCGGCTGGCCTCGGTCTCCTCAGTGCGGGGGCTTCCGCCGGCTGTCGCGTCGTTCCACCGCCAGCAGCCGTTGATCCTGGACTCGCTGATGGTCCGCGATGCTCCGGGCGCGATGCGGGCTTCGGTCGGCCACTACTGGGTCTGGGGCTGGGACACCATCGTCTACGGCGACAGCTACCTGTTTGGCGGGCGCGCGGACTTCGTCAAAGACGCGCTGGGCCTCTATGAACGCACCGCCGATCCTCGTGAGGGCATCGCCCATGCGTTCGGGCCTGATTTCTCCATCAGCATCTGCCAGGCCCTGGCTGCGCAAGGGCTGTACGGCGTGTGGCTGTACAACTACGCGGCGCACACCGGCGATATGAAGACCGTGCGGCTCCACTATGCGTTCGCGCGGACGCTCTTCGCTCGAACGCTGCGGCGCGAGCGGCAGGAGGGGCTATGCGCCGGCACAGCGCTCTTCCCCGACTTCCCCAAGTTCGCCGGGCACAACGGCCACGACATCAGCGTCTTCAACAACAGCATCTTCTACCAGGCGGCGCGTTGCATGGAATACCTCGCCGGCCTGATGGGCGACGCAGACACGGGGTGGATGGCTCGACGCGCGTGGCTGGAACTCGAGCAGACGTTTCGCCAGCGCTTCTGGGATGCGAAGCAGGGTTTCTGGGCGGATTCACTCGATAGCCGGGACCTCTCCCGGCGGAAAAGCTATCCCTCGCACGCGATCCTGTGGATCACGCCCTTTGCGAGGGAGCTCATTGCCGGGCGCGCCGGACAGTGTGCCGAGTTCATGGCGCGCCATCATGCGTTCCAGGGCGGTATTCGCATGTACCCGGCGTGGGACGGCGCGTTCAACGGCGACGGGAACCAGCTCGGGCAGTACTACCCCGTGGGCACGGATGTCTCGTTCCTGAACCTGATGGCCGCCAGCGGCCGGCAGCAATGGCTGGCGAAGTGGATCGAGTGGGTCGCTCAATTCTGGGAACAGCACACAGTCCCGGAAGGGCTGACCGCCGAAGCGGACAACGACGGGCCGCATCGCCCGGACTGCCCCGGCGGCAAGCAGCCCTTCGCCGCCAAGGCCTGGCAGATCGGCTTGCTCAACGGAATCGTCGGAGTTCACTTTGACGAAGGCGGCATCACAGTTGGGCCGGGCTTGGACAAGCCGCTGCTGTTATCCGGTCTGCCGTTCCACGGGAAGCGCTGGACGATTTCGACACGCGGCAGAGGGCTGTTCATAGGCCGGCTGGCGGTGAACGGGCGCGCGGCCAAGGGTTCATGCAAAGTCCCCGCTGATCTCTGCAGGGGCAAGGATATCCGGCTCGACATCGAGCGCACAGCGCGGCCCTCGGGCGCGCCGCAACTTGTGTCGGCCAACGGCGCGGAAGTCACCGGCGTCGAGCAGACGGCTCGCAAGCTGCGGTGCCGGCTGACGGCGCCTGGCGCCGTGCGCGTCCGGCTTCAGGCCGGCGGGATGTGTACGGCAACCTGGAACGGCGTGTCCGTCGCGGTGGCGCAGCAAGGATCCTCTTACGGGCAAGCTGTGCTGTTGCTGCCGCCTGCCAACGGGCGCCTGGCGGGGGAACTGATCGTCACGGGGCAAGGCGTGGACCGAGTTCGGGCAGGCGTTGCCGGCGTTGGACGGAGACGCGTTCAGCGGCCTCGCGGGTATTCAGGTATTCAGGGGACACCCCAGAATGGCACATAGATAAGGAGCCGCTTTTGCACTAAAGAACAAATCCTCCCTTGCCGAAGAAGTGTATGGGACAGCTTCCACGGGGGGAGGATTACCATGGCTAAATCTTTTATCG
>JBEKKG010000642.1:0-4925 GCA_050010835.1 Planctomycetota bacterium | reverse complement strand
CACCCCCTCACCCCCTCTGCGTTCCTCTGCGCGAAAAATCAGTTCCTGGGCTTGGGCCTCGTAATCGTGTCGCCGACGTTCAAGCCTTCGATGATTTCCACAAAGTGCTCATCGCGCAGACCGCACTTCACGGCACGCTGCTTGGGCGCTTCGGCCTTGCCGGAGACCAGATCCCGCTCCACGATCCACACATATTCGTTGCCGTTCTCTTGAGCCACGTAACTTCTGGGCACGACCAGCACATTCTGGCGCTCCTCCAGCACCACTTCCGTCTCCACGGGCAAGCCGATTTGCAGCACCTTGTTGTATAGTTCTTTCTTGACCTCAGACTTCGGTTCCTCGATGCCGATCAGCACCTCGACGATCTCGCCGCCCCTTGTTACCGCAGGGTCTTCCACTGTAACTTTACGCGGACCGATGTGCCCCAACTCCAGCACCTTGCCCTCCAGCTTCTCCTCCTGGTGGAAGGCGCGGCTGCTAATTGTGACCGGCAGGCCCGCTTTGAGGTCCCCCATGTTCTTCACGTCATATTCCGCGCGCACGCGCTTTTGGCTGAAGTCCACTATTGAGATAATGGGCACGAATGCCGCCACGGTGGCGCCAGGTTCGACGTGCCGCTTGGCCACCTGCCCGTCGAAGGGCGCGCGCAGCTTCAGGCCCTCTTTGAAGAGATTCAGCATCGCCAGTTCCGACGCCCGTCTTTCCTTCAACGCTTCCACGGCCCGGACTTTGTTCTGGTCGGGGCCGCGATTGGCGTCTTCCAAGGCTGCCTTGGCGAAACGCTCGCCGGCCTGCGCCTGTTCCAAGGCCAGTTTGGCCTGCTCAATCTCATGCGCGGGCGGCGGCGGCGGCGGCTCGGGTTTCTCCAGCCGCGCTTTCTTGGCATTCGCGCTATCCAAGGCCAATTTGGCGGTCTCCACATCCAACTCCTGTGGCCGGATATCCTCAGGCTTGGGCCCGCGCTTGACTCGGTCGTACTCCGCGTTGGCCACTTTCTCCTGATCCTCGGCCCTGGCCAGCGCTGCTTCCAAATCAGCCTTCGTCTCCTTTGGCGGAGGCCCGCCACCTATCACGAATGTCTGCTGGGGCTTCCACTGCGCCAGTAGGTTTCTCGCGTTCTCGCGCTCCGTAATCGCTACATTCCACTTCCGCTTGGACACTTCCACGTCGTCCAGATTGGGCCCGGCCTTGAGTTTCTTGAGAGCGGTTTCTGTCCGTTCGAGTTTGATCTGCGCGTCCTTAACTGCTAATTCCGCGTCCGCAACCTCCCATTCCTTCGCTGCCAGTGGCGGGTCCGGGTGTTGCAGCACCTGCAGCTTCAGCGCTGCCGACTTCGCTGCGCTCTTGGCCTGCTCGTACTTCTCCTCAGCCTGGTGAATGACCTCTAGCGGCGGCGGCGCTTTGGCCACCTCGAATTCCGCTTCTGCTTCATTCAGCGCCGCCTGGGCTTGCGTGATCTGTTTCAGCGCCTCGGCGGGGTTCATCTCGGCCAGCGTCTCGTTCAGCACGACTGGCTGGCCTTCCTTGACGTTAACCTTGTCCAGGCGCCCCGGGCGCCCGAAGGAGAGCGTCGCTTCCGGCCCGCCTTCCACGCGTCCCGAGCCGTGCAGCGAGCGCCGCACCTTGTCCATTGTGGCCACGCAAGTATCGCTGGGCGCGGCCGCGGTGAGGCTCAGATAAACCAAGACCCCGCCGCCTGCGCCCAGCAGCAACAGGAACACGCACACCACTGCCCGCACCACGGCTTTCATCATATTCAGCCCTTAAACACTTCCGCCGGTTCCACCTGCATCACCCGCCACACGGATAGCATTGACGCCGCCACACATACTCCGATCGTCCCCAGCCCCAGCAGGCAGTACGTCGGGAAACTCAGCGACAGGTGGATGCCCTTGCCCCCGATGTAATGCTGCGCGATCAACAGGAAGCCTCCGGCGATCAAGTGCGCCGGCAGCGCCCCGACCAGCGCCTGCGCCACAATCGCGCCGGACACCTGGAGATTGGACGCGCCAATGGCTTTGAGTGTACCGTATTCCTTCAGATGTTCCAAGGTCGAGGTATACAATACTTGTCCGGCCACGGCCACGCCCACGATCAGGCCCATTAGCGCCGCCATAGCCAGGGCCGGGCCCGCTCCGGTTTCCTTGAGCCAGTAGTCCTGCGCCATCTTGGAGAACTCCCGCTGCGTATAGGCTTCGAAGTACTCGTCCTTTCCCGTGTCCCGCAAGCTGCTCAACACCGCCGTTTGGTCGGCGGTGGGTTCCAGCTTGACGATGAGATAGTGGATCGCGTCCCGCCCATAGTGCCCGAAGGAGCGCGCGTTATCCATGTCCGTGAAGACCATGGGATTGCCCTGGAAGGAGCGGATGCCGTCCGTCAGCCCCACCACCCGCGCCTTGACCCCGCCGATCTCGGTGGTGTCCCCTATGTCCACGTCATCGAGCTTCCTGCAGCCGGTCATATCCACCGTCACCGCGCCGGGTTCGCCCAGTTCCTCCGGGAAGCCCTCCAACATCCGCCAGGGCCGGCCCACGCCGTGTTCCACGTCGTAGCCCACCACCTGCACAGTTTGTTGCGCGCCCGCATGAGGGGCCTTGGTGAGCTTCCATTGGGAGAAGTCAATCAACATCGGATACGCCGCTTTGACGCCGCGCGTGGAACGCACGATGTCCTGCACGCGCGAGTCGAGGACCTTTGGAAAATCGAAATTCTTCTGGAACTGCGCGCACACCCAGATATCGCCCTCTGTATTGTCCACGATCACCGAGGCGTTTTCCTTGAAGCCTGTGTAGAGGCCCCATTGGATGAAGGCCAGGCCCGCGGCCACCGAAATGCCCAGCAACGCCACCCCGTAGCGCAAGGGTTGGTGCAGGATGATGCGCAGCGCAAGACCAACCAATTCCTTCCAGCCCCCTCATTAACAGGCCCACGGGTCAACAGGCCCGCAAGTCAACACGTCAACACGCCCACAGGCGAACAAGTCAACCGTATTCTAAGACGTCCGGGCTGCGAGCGCCATTGGCACAAAGTCCTTTTCTTTCCGCAGGGCGCCGCCTTTCGGTTGCAGCATTGGGGTCCCGAGTTAACCTGTGTGCATGTGTGGCTTCTCCAGGGAGGGTCTTCCAATGTGTACACGCTTTGTTGCTGCCGTCTTGTTCTTCCTTGCGCGCGCCGTCTTTACAGCCGAAGGCCCGCTCATTGACAGCATGGACAGCGAGTCCTTCAAGCTGCTCAAGGACAAGGGCAGACTGGAGCTCGTCGAGGGCAAGGTTGGCAAGGCGCTCAAGTTCTCCTTCGATGACCAATGCAGCGGTGTCTTCTTCATCGGGAAGGCCCGCGGCCAGCCGGAATGGGATGCCGCGGCCGGCTTTTCCTTCTGGGTGCAGGGCGACGGCTCGCAGCACCTGGGCGGCCTCCAGTTCGTCTGGAATGAGGATTATGCGCTGCGCTACACCTACGCCTTCCCGATAGACAACACCGAGTGGAAGAAGATCACGGTGGCCTGGCGGGACTTGGTGCCGGCCTTGCCGCACCCCAATGCCAGGCTCATTGATCCGAAGAACGGCAACGCGCCGTCCAAACTCGGCCAGCTCTGGTTCGGCAAATGGTTCTTCTGGAAAGATTACGCGGCCCACTCGTACGCCATTGATGAAATCCGCCTTGAGCCTGCGCTCGAATTGGACACCAATGAATACAAGCCTGCCGGCGCGCCCCTGGCCCGCGTGCTGGAGAAGCTCAAAGCCAAACAGCCTGTCACCATCGTCACCATGGGCGATTCGCTGACCGATTACGCTCACTGGGCCAACAAAGCCGTCAACTGGCCGACGCTGCTCAAGAGCGCACTGAAGGAGAAATACGGCGTGGAGCCTCTCATCGTCAACCCCGCGGTCGGCGGCTCGTGCCTGCGGCATGGCCTGATCGTCATGCCGCGCTGGCTGAAGGAGGCGCCTGAGCCGGACTTGGTCACAGTATGCTATGGCTTCAATGACCAGGACTCGAAGATGACTGGGGACCTGTTCTTCGAGGCGCAGAAGGACGCGGTGGACCGCATCCGGCGCGCCACCAAAGGCAAAGCCGACGTGCTGATCATCACCACCTGTCCCGCCGTGCCCAAATGGGACTCCATGATGGACATGGCCGAGGCCTGCCGCAAAGCCGCCGCCGATAAGAACGCCGGACTGGCCGACATCTACACCGCGTTTCACGAAGCGGGCAAGGAGAACAAGGAACACCTCTACTGCGACGACAAAGTACACATGGGCAAGCCCGGCCACGAACTCATCGCCAAGACCGTGCTGGAAGCCATTGAGAAAGGCGGGAAATAGAATCAGAGGACACAATACTCATTCCTTTTCCTTCTTCGGACAACCAATCTGGCGAGATTGGCCATAGCCAGTCTCTCGCCTTTTCTCTATCACTTGTCAAGATTAGATCAGTTTGGTGTACCCCGAATTACCCTGTTCCAATTTCAGGCAGCGCCCTTGAATGCCATTAGCAAATCTGCTAAAGTGGCCGTTTGGGGTGGCTGATGATCCGGGTGGTGTTTTACAAGGAGGACGACGGAACAGTTCCGGTCCAGGACTTCCTGGCAGGCTGTGCGCCGAAGGCCAGAATCAAGATCATCGCCCGCATCAAGAGGCTGCGCCAGTTGGGGCACCAATTGCGCCGGCCGGAAGCGGATTATCTCGGCGAAAGCATCTACGAACTGCGAACCAGGCTGGGCCATGTCAACTACCGCGTCCTGTTCTTCTTTCACGGGAATGTCGCTGCCGTCCTGGCCAGCGGCTGCACCGGCTCACCCGGATTCGTCGAGGCCATAAACTCTACATAATCGATGCCTTTGTCATCAAACTTATATATTTCGCCGCTGCAGGGGAGACCGTCGCCCGATTTCTCTTGAGTGATTGCAATGTCGAAGACAACCT
>JBEKKG010000641.1:0-4928 GCA_050010835.1 Planctomycetota bacterium | reverse complement strand
CTCCTCGCTCAAAGCGTTGTCGGCGCCAAGACGCTCATTGATCTGCTCGATCGTCATCGGCACCGTGCCCCTGCCGCGGCTCTCGCCGGCGCTCAGTTGCGTCGTTCCCAAAGCCACCATTGCCACCAACAGCACTGGCCACTGTATGCGTGCCATCAGATTCCCCTCCTTGTGTTCGCCTCACCAAACCCACAACCCGCCGGGACGTACCCTTTGTGAGATAAAGCGGACTTCCCGCCGCCGCGCGGTATGGGCCCTGCCTTGGGCCCCAACTGCCGCCGCGCAACTTGTATATTAGAGCATGGCGCAATGACCGTTGCTGCATTTATTTGGTCAACTGTCCGTCCACCAGCCGCCAGATGCCGCGCTCATTCCTGTCGCGCAGTGCGGGCGGCAACAGTTCCTGGGGGAAATCCTGATAACACACGGGCCGCGCAAAGCGCAGGACCGCCGCCGTGCCGACGGACGTAAAGTGCGCGTGGCTCGTCGCCGGATAGGGGCCGCCGTGCTGCATCGCGGCGCACACTTCCACCCCGGTGGGGAAGCCATTGCAGATCAGGCGGCCGGCTTTCTGGAGGAGCACGTCGAGCAGGCCGGCGTTTTCGCGCAGGTCCTCAGGCGTCCCGTGGACCGTGGCGGTCAACTGCCCCCTCAGCCGGCCGGCGGTCGCGCACAGAGCGGCCGGCGTTGGGCAGGCAATCAGGAGTGTGCTCGGGCCAAACAACTCTTCGTGCAGCGCCGGGGTCTGGAGAAACGTGTCCGCATCGGTGCTGAACAAAGCCGCCGCGGCTTGCCCTGGTTCAGCGCCGGAAGCCGCAGCGGCCAACTGCACGCCCGGAATCCCGCGGAACTCCTCGCAGCCCTGGCGGTAGCGCGCACACATCGCCGCGGTGAGCATCGTGCCAGGCGCCACACGCTTGACCAAATCTCCGACTTGCGCACAGAATTGCTGGAACTGCGGCCCCGCGACGCCAAAGACCAGCCCGGGGTTGGTGCAGAACTGTCCCACTCCCAGCGTGACCGATTGCGCCAGTCCTTGTGCGATCTCCGTGCTCCTGGCGGCCAGCGCGCCCGGCAGCACGAAGATGGGATTGGTGCTGCCCATTTCCGCGTAAACGGGGATCGGCTCCGCCCGTTTCGCGGCGGCGTCACACAAAGCGAGTCCGCCCTGCACTGAGCCAGTGAAGCCCACCGCTTTGACCAGGGGATGCCGCACCAACGCCAGACCCACGGCGTTGCTGTTGCCGTGCAGCATGGAGATCAGGCCCGCGGGCAGGCCGCACTTCCTGACGGCGGCGTGCAGCGCGCGCATGGCCAGTTCGCACGCGCCAGGATGGGCGGGATGCGCTTTGGCCAGCACAGGGTTGCCCGCGGCCAGGGCCGACGCCGTGTCGCCGCCCGCCACCGAATAGGCGAACGGGAAATTGCTGGCGCCAAAGACCGCTATCGGGCCGAGCGGCTGCAACATGCGGCGCAGATCGGGTTTGGGGCCCGGCTTGCGGCCGGGCATCCCGTGCTCGATGCGCGCATCAACCCAGGAGCCTTCGCGGACCAACTGGGCGAACAAGTTGAACTGGTTCACGGTCCGCACGCGTTCGGCAAGCAGCCTGGTTTCGGGCAAAGCGGTTTCGGCGTGGGCGCGCTGGATGAGTTCGTCGCCCAGGGCCATGATCTCCGCGCCGCAGGTCTCCAGGAAAGCGGCGATTTGCTCGGGAGCCCTGTGGCGGTAGTCCCCCCAGGCGGCTGCGGCGAACTCCACCGCGCGGTTGACCTCAGCGTCCGTGGCTTCATGGAACGCAGGCGCGAGCTCCGCGCCTGTCGCCGGATTGACGGCGCTGAAGGTGCGCGTCCCTGCGCCCGATGTTTCGCCGGCGATGATGTTCTTGCCGTGCAGTTCCATGTGCTTCCTCCACTAAGGCCGCGTTGAGAGAATTGTGTAATGGTAGGACAGGCTTTCCAGCCTGTCCGGACAGCCTGGAAAGGCTGTCCTACCGCCACGCCGTTCACGCGACTTTGTTGACGAGCACGCCCAGGCCGTCCATGGCGATGCGAATCTCGTCGCCGTGCCGCAGGGTGAACTCGTCGGGCGGCACGATGCCTGTGCCCGTCAGCAGGTAACAACCGTCGGGAAAGGAGCATTCGCGGCAGAGCCACTGCGCCAGCACTTCCGGCGCACGCTTCAGCTTGGCCAGTTCCGTCGCGCCCCTGAAGACCGTCTTCCCGCGCCGCAGGACCTGCAGCGTGATGGCCATGGACTGCGGCAGCGGCCCCTCAGCCAGCAGCAGACCCGGCCCCAGCGCGCAACTGCCGTCGTAGACCTTGGCCTGGGGCAGGTAGAGCGGGTTGACGGCTTCGATGTCGCGCGAGCAGACATCGTTCCCGATGGTGTAGCCGAAGACCCGGCCCGCGGCGTTCACGGCGGCAGTCAGCTCCGGTTCGGGCACGTTCCATTTTGCGTCGGCCCGGATGCGCACTTTCTCCCCGTGGCCGGAGACACGGTGCGGGGTGGCCTTGAAGAAAAGCTCAGGCCGCTCCGCTTCGTATACGCGCGCGTAGAAGTCCCCGCTGCCCGCGGCCCTGGCCTCCTCCATGCGCGCGTCGCGGCTGCGATAGTACGTTATGCCGGCGCCCCAGACTTCCTGCCGGCCTATCGGCGGGAGCAGCCCGCGCCGGAGCAGCGCCGCGCCGTCGGCAACAGGCGCCCAACCGCGGAGCTTGCGTGCGATCAGGTCCACAGGCTGTTGCTCGCGGAACAGTTGGTCCCAGTCCGCGCCGGGCAGGCAGAAGTATTCCTTGCCGCGCTGCACCAGCAGGCCCCGGGTGGTTTTGAAGAGCATCATGCGGCACCTCTCCACGCGCTCAATCCCAATTGGCCGAATGGCAACCGTTCAGTCCGAGCCGCGACCGTGAGGGAGCGGACGTTGCCGCTTGTTTACGTGCGCGGCTCGGACTCAACGGCTGCGGCGAATGTAAGTCTTCGACCGGCGCTTGTCACTTGCCGGTTGCCGGTTTTCCGCGGCCTCTCCATTTCTTTGGAAAACGAGTAATCCCTGGCATTTGCCCTTGTCACAAGAGAAGCGGTGTTGTAAATCGTGCCGGAGCGAAAGGGTGGCCGGACCGGGGATTACAAGCGCCGTTTCAAAAACAGATGGCCTAAACTAAGGAGGACGAGACATGGGAGTGCGAGTAAGGGACGTTGCTTTGGGGGTTGTTCTGGCCATCGCCGGATTGTCTTACGCTCTGGCAACGAGCCAGCAGCAAGATCCGAGCACTCCGGGCGCCTTGCCACGGGGAGCGGGATCACTGACGAAGGTTCCGTTGCAGTTCACAAACCCACTGGTTTCCGGCTATCACGACCTTGGTGATGCCGCCTTCGGCAGCCAGATTGTGCGTTGGGCGCGCGCCAAGGGCGGCGTCGCGCCGTATAGTTTCACCTCGGATCATGCCAGCACTGACTTCCCCCTGACAAACGGCACACTCTCGTTGCCCGATGCGGTGACCGCTGCGTGGGGCGGCAACCCCGGTAACGCCACGATGCTCCTGACTGGCCGCGTGCAAGGAGCGATCGGGGACAAGCCCAACCCGCCGGCAAAAGACAACATTCCGTACCCGTTGCAGTTCCAGGTCGCGGTGGAGGACAGCAAGAGCCCCACGCCGGTCATGGATTGGTTCCAACTGACGATGGTTGATGGCAACGTCTTCAAGTTCGCACTGGACACGCTCGCCGACGGAGAAACATTCCACAATTACTACGACAGAGTTTCAGTCGTCGCGGGCGCTCCCGTGAGCGTTGATAGCCTTGGGCTCCCCAACTATAATTTCAAGATTGATCCCACCGTCAATGGCGGCCAGGGGATCACCTTGAACGGCACGGCTGTTCCGGTCAGCACGAACAAGGACGGCAGCACGAATTGGCACAAGACTCTGGTAGACCAGACGGGGCTCTTCTTCACCGCCAAGACCGGCCAGATCAGCGGCAAGCCAATAAAAGCAGGCAAGCTGCAGATTCCGCTGAGCTGCACGGACAACAACGGATCGAAGGCGCTTTCAAGAGACAAGACCAACCCCTTGGGCCAGGTGCTCACGATCAACATCGCCAATAATCCCCATGTTACCACCGACTGCTTCACCACGGCGATCAATATCAGCGGCGATACCGCAACGACTGGAAAGGACTCTATCAAATACACCGCCCTGGTCGCCCCAGGCATGGGGCTGAACGGCCCTCTGACGTTTAGCATCGGCGACTACACCGCGCCTCCGGTGACGATTACCAATGGCAAGGGTTCGGCAGGCAGCAAGAGCTCTCCGCCCTCGATAAACGTCAATGTCAGCGCGAGCGGCCAGATGAAGATCACAATACTCGGTGAATCCTTCGCCTCGGCAGGCACGCTCGTTCCAATTACCACCCCAAACACCACAGAAGCTGTATCTATCCAGATCGGGACGGCCCTCACGAGCAATGAGTTGCTGAACTTCGCTGTGACCCAGAAGCCCAACAAGTCCAAGTTCAAAATGGACTATAAGATCGGGCCAGGGAACCTGGGTGGCGCATTCTTCCTCACCTCGGTTCAGGGCAAAGACGACAACCAAAAGACCGGCGATAAATGGAAAGTGGCGTTCATCTTCTTGCCGCCGGCCAACACCACCACAATGTCATCGGTCACGGTGGGCATCGGCACCGACTTCAGCGAGCAGGTTACCGTGAATGACAATGGCGGGAAGGTCAGCGGCACGGGCACTCAAGTTCTGAAATTAGGGATGGACTTGACTGGCAAGACCGGCAAGGGCTCCTTCCAGACCAGCCTCCTGCCGACAAGTTCCCAGACCGCGGACGAAGCCACGAGCATCCCGACTGCTTCGCAGGGCGCGACCAGCACCCGGTTCCCGGTGGTCATCGAATGCGACGACAGCAGCACCCCGCCCAA
>JBEKKG010000640.1:0-7204 GCA_050010835.1 Planctomycetota bacterium | reverse complement strand
CCGTCCTTTTCGGCGCGGTAAGAGCGGTAGTTGATGGTTTCCGGCTTCTTGACTTCGCCGTAGGACCAGGAGCGGATGTCGTTGGGGCTGGCCAGGGTGATGGACACCGCGCTGTAGTCGTTGATGCGCTCATAGGACCGCTCGGCCGCGGCGGGCATCAAGCCGCGTTCGCCCCGCTCGCCGCGTTCGCTGATGCTGGCCGAGCGTTCCGCGCGTTCGCGGGAGCCCGCCGATTCAAAACCGCCGCCGAAAGCTGAATGACTGATCATTGTGATTGTCTCCTGAACACCGCTTTTGTCTTCAACCATTCTCTCTTCAGAGCATTGCACTGTTCAGCTACTCGATCCAGAAGGAGCAAAGCCTTTTTCTTCAAGCCTGCTATCATCACGGGATCAAAGTAGCTCGCAGGGACTTGAACTATTCCGTGCTCGTCCACCCAAGGGTATTCGGAATTGGGATGGTCCCAGGAGCGCAGTGGCGCGTATCCTTCCAGTTCGCTCAGATCCTCGATCACCTCGTTTCCCAAAGCCTTTCTCACGCGTTCCCGAATGTTCCTTAATTCTCCTTCCCGAACTTCATGCGCCCAGATTCTTCGGCTGGGGGGGCGATTCAATGCCTCGGCTTGCAAGTCCACAGTCCAGACTTGATGTCCAGGTCTAAGGTATCTGTCGCTCCCGACCGCCAGAAGCAGCCAGGCCTTCAGTGCTTTTTCACAGGCTTGCTGTGACTGGGCCAGTGCGATGGCCTTTGCGCCAGGCAGTTCCTCTTCCAGACCAAGAATCGCCTCCGCATTTAACACGTCGCAACAGGCCTGGGTAAAATGGGCGGTGGCCAACTCCCTGTTCCAAGCCGACACGCCGACGGACATGGCTCAGGCCCCTTTCGCGGCGGAAACAAAGGTCCTTAAGACGGGCCGCCGCTGCACTACCTGTGCATCGGCAAACACGACCTCTGCATCTCTTTGAGCCAGCTTCTGCAGCAACTCCTCCCTGTAAGCACGCCCTTTCCTCGTCCCAAACTCGTCTGGATGGGCCAAGCTAAGGAAAAGCCGCGGCCAACCTTTGTGCGGGCCAAATTCTGTTGGCCGAAACTCAGGTTCGGGATCCTTTGAAACTCCCTTGCCTATCTCCAGCAGTCTGACACCGTCCTGCCACGGATCAGAACTTGCGTTAAGCCACAGCACCATGGACGTCCCGATTTCCGGCGCGTTTGTACGATGGGATTCGACCATCAGGTTGACGAGCTCTCGCGCGGGCATGTTCAACCGTGAAGCCCACAACTTCTTTGTCTGTAGATCCTCAACGCTCACACCGCCTCCTCGCCGCCGCCCCTACCCCGCCCGCGACCGCTTCTCCAGCTTGATGTTCAGGCCCAGGCCCTTGATCTCGTTGCACAGCACGTCAAAGCTGACCGGCGTGCCGGGCTCCAGGATGTTCTCGCCCTTGACCATGCTCTCATAGATCTTCGTGCGGCCCTCCACGTCGTCCGATTTGACGGTGAGCAACTCCTGCAGAATGTTGGCTGCGCCGTAGGCTTCCAGCGCCCAGACCTCCATCTCGCCGAAACGCTGGCCGCCGGAGCGGGCTTTGCCGCCCAGCGGCTGCTGGGTGATGAGCGAATACGGTCCCGTGGCGCGCGCATGGATCTTATCGGCCACCAAGTGGTGCAGCTTCATCATGTACATCATGCCGACGCAGGATTTCTGATCGAAGGGCTCGCCGGTGCGGCCGTCATAGAGCTGCAGTTTACCGTCGGGGTTCAGGCCCGCCTCCTTGAGGCAGGTGACGATCTCTTCCTCTTTCGCCCCGTCGAAGACCGGCGTGATGGCGCGGAAGCCGAGCTTGTGGGCGGCATAGCCGAGGTGCGTCTCCAGAATCTGCCCGAAATTCATGCGCGAGGGCACGCCCAGGGGGTTGAGCACCAAGCCCATAGGAGTGCCGTCCTCCAGAAACGGCATGTCTTCCTCGGGCAGGACGCGGCTGACCACCCCCTTGTTGCCGTGGCGCCCCGCCATCTTGTCGCCCACGGACAGGCGGCGTTTGACGGACACGTAGACCTTGACCAGCTCCAGCACGCCAGGCTGCAATTCGTCGCCGCGCTTAAGTTTGCCGGCCTTGCGCTCCAGTTCCACTTCCAGGACGCGCTTGCGCTTGTCGTACTGGTAGGCGGTCATGCGGGCCTTGCGGCGCTTGGCGGGCTGCATTTCAACCTTGTTCAGGTCCAGGGCCTTGTCCAGCTCCAGGGCTTCGTCGTCGCTCGCGTTCTTGGCGAGGCTGTTTGTAGTCGCTTTCGATCTTCTTGATGACTTTGCGGTTCTCACCGCGCTCCTCTTCCCCCAAGGGCGAGGCGCGGGTGAAGCGCTGCACGTCAATGACGTAGCCTTCGCAGCCGGGCTTGACCTCCAACGAGTCGTTCTTGACGTCTTCGCCGGCGCGGCCGAAGATGGCGTGCAGCAGTTTCTCCTCGCTGGACAGTTCGCTCTTGCTCTTGGGGGCAATCTTCCCGACGAGAATGTCGCCGGGCTTGACGCGGGTGCCGACGATGACCAGGCCGGCGTCGTCGAGGTTGCGCAACGCCGCTTCGGAGACATTGGGGATGTCGCGCGTGATCTCCTCGCGCCCCAGCTTGGTTTCGCGGATCTCCACGGCGAACTCTTCGATGTGGATCGAGGTGAAGACGTCATCGCGGACGATCTTCTCACTGACCAGGATGGCGTCCTCGAAGTTGAAACCCTCCCAGCTCATGAAGGCGACCAGCGAGTTGTTGCCCAGCGCCAGTTCGCCGTTGCTGGTGGCGGCGCCTTCGGTGAGCACCTGGCCGGCTGCGACCTTGTCTCCGGCCACGACAATGGGCGTCTGGTTGAGGCAGGTGCGCTCGTTGAGGCCGAAGTACTTGCGCAGGGGGTACTCAGCCGCGCGCGCATTGTTGCCGCTGCCGTAGCGGGCCACGATGCGGGTGCCGTCCGCATACTCGATCACCCCGTCGTCCTCGGCCACAACCATCATGCCGGAATTGCGGGCCACGTATGGTTCTATGCCCGTGGCCACCAGTGGCGGGGTGGGACGGAGCAGCGGCACGGCCTGCCGCTGCATGTTGGAACCCATCAACGCCCGGTTGGCGTCGTCGTGCTCCAGGAACGGGATAAGGGCCGCAGCCACCCCAACAAGCTGCTTGGGGGACACGTCCATCAGGGTCACTTCCTCGAGGGGCACATTGACGAACTCCGAGCGGCGCCGCGCAATCAGGCGGTCCTGCAGAATCTTGCAGGTTTTCGGGTCGTACTTCACGTCGGCGTTGGCAATGGTGTGTTCGTGCTCCTCATCGGCGCGCACGTACACGACTTCGTCCGTGATGACGCCCTTCTTGACCACGGCGAAGGGCGTGACGATAAAGCCCAGTTCGTTGATGCTGGCGTAAATGGACAGGCTCACGATCAGCCCGATGTTGGTGCCCTCGGGCGTCTCAATGGGGCAGATGCGGCCGTAATGCGAGGGATGCACGTCGCGCACCTCGAAGCCCGCGCGCTTGCGGTTCAGGCCGCCGGGGCCCAAAGCGCTCAAGCGCCGCTCATGGGTGAGCTGGCTGAGCGGGTTGGACTGGTCCACCACCTGCGACAGTTCGCCGCGGGCGAAGAAATACTCGATGCTGCTGGCCACGGTCTGGCTGTTGATGAGTGTCCGGGGCGTCATCTCGCCGGCGTCCTTGAGACTCATGCGTTCGCGGACACTGCGGCGCAGCTTGATCATGCCTTTGCGGAACTCATCCATCACCAGGTCCTTGATGGTGCGGACGCGGCGGTTTTCGAGGTGGTCAATGTCGTCCGGCTGGCCCTTGCCCGCGCGCAGGTTCAGGATGTAACGGATGACGTTGTAGTAATCGTCGGCGGCCAAGGTCAGCACGTCCTCGCGCACCTGCTGGCCGAACTTGCGGTTGAGCCGGAAGCGGCCAATGCGCCCGAAGTTGTAGCGTTTGTCGTCAAAGAACAGCTCATTGAACAGCTCGACGGCCTTTTCCTTCTGCGGCGGGTTGCCGGGCCGCATGCGCTGGTAGATGCGCAGCATGGCCTCGTCATGGCTGTCCACGTCGTCTTCGCGGAGGGAGTTGAGAATGAGCTCGTCCTTGGCTTCGGTGACGACCTCCACTTCCTTGGTCTTCAATTCGCGAAGCTTCTCGATCACCTCCTCGGTCAGCCTGGTGAGCGCAGGGACCGCGACTTCGCCAGTGCCGGGGTCGGCGACATCGTGGCACAGATACGTGCCTTTGAGCTTCTCCGTCTTGGAAGCAGGCGCGAGGGTCTCGACAGGATAGAAGGCCGCGAGGATGTCGCGCGTGGAACTGTACTTCTTGTCCAGGGCGCGCAGGAAAGTCGTGCCGATGATCTTGCCGGAGCGGTCAATGCGGATGTAGAGCAGGTCCTTGGAGGTGACTTCGATCTGGATCCAGCTCCCGCGTTCCGGGATAATGCGGCACGAATGCAGGCGCTTGCCCGAGGGATGGACGTCCTCCGCGAAATCGGCGCCGGGCGAGCGCTGGATCTGCGTGACGATGACCCGCTCCGCGCCGTTGATGATGAACTCCCCGCCGCCGATCATCAGCGGGATGGAGCCGAGGAAGACGTCTTCCTCGACCACTTCCTCGCGCTTCAGGCGGCACTTGATCTTGAGCGGCGCGCCGTAGGTCAGGCCCAGCGCGCGGCACTCGTCCGGCGTATGCCGCGGCTCGCCGAGATCGTACTCCAGGAACTCCAGCCCGATCTGCTCGTCATAGGAGAAGATGGGGAAGATCTCCTGAAAGACGGCTTGCAGGCCGTCGCGCTTGCGCTCGTTGGGCAAGACGTCCGCCTGCAGGAATTCAGCGTAGAATTCCCGCTGCGTCTTGCACAGATTGGGAACGTCAACAATGTGTTTGGCCCGGCCAAAGTAGCGGGTCTGCATGCTGGACTCCTCAGTTGTCACTAATGTTTTTCACTCGCCACGTGTGCCACGAACTGCGCCTTCAGACGACAAATACGGACAGCCCAGGCTTCCTCCTTTGCATTGAGAAAGACTGCTGTCCCGACGTCTTAGACCGGCGCTCTTGACATCATCAGTTGCCTGATAGCCGCAACTCTTTCATTTCTTGGGACTTTCGGCCTCGTTTGCACCAACTGCGAAGCCTCGATTCCACACAAGGCGATGGTTTCCCTGAGGGTTCCGGCCTGCGGCACACGGGGGGAAACCTGGTGTTACCCGCGTACCAATCGGCCCGAAAGGGCAAGATACAGTATAGCACATTCCCGGCCTGTCAACATCATTTATGAAAAAATCCGGTCAAAATCAGCGTGAGAACCAATCCACAACCACTTAACACCGTAATCAGTTCGCACGCACACTGCGCGATACTTGATTGAGACACGGACAGACCACAATTGCGAGTCACACTTCAGAGGCTTGAAAGCCAGCGACGGATGTTTGGGGTTGTCGGCAAATAACTGAAATGCTTTCCTTGCACTCACCCGTATTTCCTTTGGTAGCGCCTTGAAAAGCGGCCAGAATCGCGGATCTGTTCTAGATGTCAAATTTGCTGAAGTCCATTGGCTCTACTTTACCCTCACGCTCAAGGCGCTCAGATTCTTTGACATAAGACATTAGCTTTGGCCGTGGCCGCGGGTCGTTCAGGATGCGTTCCCACTCGGCCTCGTCCTTTGCAGTCCCGAGCACTTTGCTCTTGGCAGCCTTGCGATGGCGTGTTTTGTTCTGCTGGCGCAGGAAACGGGCGAAGTCCACGACCTCGGCAGTCTTCTCCGCCGGCAGGCTCTTGGCAATTGAAACCAGTTCTTTCAGGTCGTCCTTCATAATACAAAGTCTACCTGATTGCAGGCCGCAGGTCAACTTCCTTGGCTGCACAAGGTGCGCCACCAAGAGGAGACTGCCAGCAGGGGACGGTGTGGCCGTCTCCCTGCTGGCGCATACTTAAGCAAGTTCGTGTTGCGAGTTACTTCAATTCGACGGTGGCGCCTTCCTTTTCGAGCTTGGCTTTCATAGCCTCGGCATCCTCGCGCGGGACATTGCTCTTGATGACCTGCGGGGCCTTGTCCACCATGTCTTTGGCTTCCTTGAGGCCCAAGCCAATCAACTCGCGCACCACCTTGATGACGGCGATCTTCTTCGTCTGGTCGCCCACCTTGACCAGTTGCACGTCCAGCGTGGCCTTCTCCTCGGGCGCAGCGGGCGCCGCCGGCCCCGCGGCTGCTGGACCCGCGGCCATCATCACGCCGCCGACAGCCGCTTCAATGCCGTGCACTTCCTTCAAGTAGTCGCCCAGCGCCTTTGCTTGCAGCAGGGTGAGCGCCACGATCTTGTCGCCCAGTTCCTTGATTTCAGGAGCGTATTCCGCCATGACTTGCACCTCCGTAATCCAAAATCCAATCCCGACAGGTCGGGACAAAATCCAAGAGGCCGCTTGTTGTTGGCGTCAAGCGGCTTACGCCCTTATGGAGTTTCAGGTTGCAGGTCTCAAGTTTCAGGTGCTGCGCCCCGCAACCTGAAAGCTGAGACCTGAAACCTGGAACATCCCTCCCGCCCCGCTGGACCTCCGCTTTATCTCAAAGGGGAGGTAGAAGCATCCAATAGGGCCTGAAAATCACTTGGCCGCGCCGGCGGCCGCCACTGCTTTTGTCTCGGCAACCTGGCCGGCCTTCTCCAATTTCTCCACCAGCGCCTTAATGGCGCCTGCGATGCGCCCGCCCGGCCCCTTGAGTTGCGCGGCCACGCGCGCTCCGGGGCTCTTGGCCAGCAGCACTACGTCGCCAATCAGTTCCGGCCTGCTCTTGGACTTGGAAAGCATCTCAACGCCTTTGGCGTCGAGTACTTTGCCTTCCAACACGCCGCCAGTGAGCAGCAACGACTTCTTGTACTTGCCCACGAGTTCCAAGGCAGCCTTGGCTGCGGCGACCGGATCGTCAGCATCCAGAATGCACGTCGGGCCGACGAACAATTTGGCCGCATCTTTCAGGCCCAAGTCGGAGAGCGCCTTGATGGTCAGCCTGTTCGGAACAAGGTGCAGGTGCGCCTTCTTCGCCCTCAGACCGGCACGAATCTCCTGGTCTTGTTCGCTGTTCACTTTCAGGTTCTGCAACATGACCATGTTGGAGAGCGAACCGTAGTTCCTGGCGGCCATCTTGACCATCAGGCGGTTGATGCGGTTGGGATTGCCCGACCCCTTG
>JBEKKG010000639.1:0-4944 GCA_050010835.1 Planctomycetota bacterium | reverse complement strand
TGATCATGCCGGGCTTCTTCATGGGGGTGCTCCAGTTCGGCTGGCTCGGAGTTAACACCTTTGGTTCTTCGGACGCGTTGTCCAAAGGATTCGGCCAACCTGGTCTCTATGTTCCAATTTGCGTTATCTGGGCGTTGGCGGCGGCCTTTGTGGGTCTGAAGGGCATCCAGTATGTGGCGAAGGTCTCCACCTACCTGCCCTTGATCCCCCTGGCCGTGTTGATCCTCGGCCTGGTATTGTTCGCCGGTTCAGCCGGCAGCTACTCGCCTGCCCCGGCGCTCCCTGGCAGCCCGGGTGGCGCGTGTAACGCGGTGCTGGCCATGATTGCCGCCATTGTGGGCTTCTTCGCCACCGCAGGTGCCGCGGGCGTGGACTTCGGCCTGAACAGCCGCGACAAGAACGACGTGAGCAAGGGCGGCATCGTGGGCATCATCATAGCCATCGTCTTCACGGCGGGGATCTCGGTGATAGGAGTAGCCGGCGCGCGGGCGACCGGCGTCATTGGGCCGTCAGCGGTCAACATGACCGACGCGCTGGCGGTGAAGGTCCCTGGCCTCTACGCGGCCATTATGATTGGGCTCACGCTGGCCTCGTTCCCCGGCGCCTGCTTCTCCTCGTTCATTGCCGCCAACAGCTTCAAGACGGTGATGCCCAAGGTGAACCCCTTCATCTCGGTCGGCATCGGCGCCGCAGTCAGTATCATTCTTGCGGCCACACGCTGGGCGGGCGATCTCGGGAGCGTCTTCGGGTTAATCGGCGCGTCCTTCGGCCCGATTTGCGGCGCGATGCTGGTGGATTACCTGCTCTCGGGCGGCAACTGGACTGGTCCGCGCGCGGGCTTCAACCCCGCCGGCTGGATCGCGTGGGCGTTGGGATTCATCGTTGGCATTCTGCCGAACCCCATGCTCCCTGCGGCCTGCCATGTGGACATCCCCTGCCCCCCTGTGGCTGCCTTCCTCGTCGGCGCCGTGGTTTACTTCATCTGCGCCAAGATCGGCCTGCAATCAGCCGTGGTTCCCATCCCGGAGAAGAAGGAACAGCCAACCGCGTAACCCTTCACTGTCCGAGCCGCGCGCGTAAGCAAGCCCCGAGCCTTCGGGACTCCCTCACGATCGCGGCCCGGACTGAAAGGTTTTCGTTCAATCGCAAATCGAAAATCGCAAATCGAAAATTCTCCCTGCCCTTGACATAGCGCCCTCCGCGTTGGAAGTTAAAGGATAGAGGGTGTTATGGAATCGTTGCCGTTCTTCCCTGTTGATCCCCACGAATTGCCGGCTCCGCCGGGCGAGGTGTTCCGCCGCCTGGCCCGCGCTTACAACCTGATGGCTTCCTGCGAAGACGTGGATGCGGAGCGGCGGGCGGAGATTTCGCGCGAAATCCTGGCCATCGGCCCCGTGGCCCTGCCGGCCATCAGCGAAGCCGCCGCCAGCCGCCACGAGAACACCGCGGCCCTGGCCCGTTCCCTGGTGCGCCTGATCGTCCCTGACGATGTCGGCCGGCAGATCTACATGGGCCTGATGCGGGAGCGCCGCGACTATGCCGTCGAGCAGGGCGCCGCGCAACTCGCGCGGCTGCCTTACCCCAATCTCCCGGTCGAGCGGGTCCTGAAGGACATCGAGCAACTGGGCGCCAAGGCCGGCGACTTTGTGTACAAGGAACTGGGGGTCACGCGCGAAGAAGGGCGCAAAGTGGCCAACGTCCGCACTCTGGAGCTCATCGGCAAGCTCGGTGAATTCTGGCGCGAGGAAGGCTTTCACGGCACTGCCGAAAGTTACTACAACGAGCACAACAGCTACCTCCCGGATGTCCTCGAACGCCACACCGGCCAGCCCATTGCGCTGGCGGTTCTTTACCTGGCCCTGGCGCGCCGCCTGTACCTGCGCGCGGAAGGCGTGGGCCTGCCGGGGCACTTCATCGTGCGCGTGCGGGTCATGACGGAGGAGAAGGGCGAGCAGTACCTGCTGCTCGACCCGTTCAGCGGGGCACGGCCCCTGAACCTGGAGGATTGCCGGCAGCGCGTGGAGTCCATCGGGCAACCCTTCGTCCCGGAGGAGCACCTCAAGGCCGTCTCCGCGCGCGAAATCCTCGCCCGCATGTGCCAGAACCTGCTGGCCTTCTTCGATCATCAGAAGAAGCTGCTGGATGCCGAGCGCGTGGCCACGGTGCTCATCCACCTCGAACCCGGCAACCCCATCCCGCTGCTCGTGCGCGCCGAGCGGCGCCTGCGGCGCGGCGAACGCCGCGGCGCCCGCGCTGATTTTGCCAGGGTCAAGGGCCTGGATCCCAGCGGCCCCATCGGCCGCACCGCCGAGGAGCTCCTGCGCCGCATGGAATTCGACAGCCCCTTCAGATAATTTTGGATTTTCGATTTTTGGTAACCGTTCAGTCCGAGCCGCGACCGCAGGGGAGCGGTCTCATCGCTCCCATTATTCCTATAAGTCCCATAGCATCTACCGGGGCGCTCCCCGTGACCGCTTGCTTACGCGCGCGGCTCGGACACTGAACGGTTACGATTTTTGATTTGTTCTTTTCGGGGAGCACAATCTAAAATCCAAAATCCAAAATTTCGTCTACTCCGCTCCCTTGGCACAACGGAAGCCCAGAAAAGGATGCTTGAAATCCGGGAGCGGCCGGAAACGGTAGGTCGCATGGCTGATTTCCGGCTCGCCGCTGAAACTCCCGCCGCGCGCCACCCGGCGTTCGGCGGACTGCGGATCTTCCCGGCCGTCCGTCGCCACATAAGGATAAGGCTTGAAGACACTGCTGGTCCACTCCCAGGCATTCCCGGACATATCCAGACACCCGTAGGGCGAAGCGCCTTGCGGAAAACTGCCTACGGCGGCCTGGTTTTCAGAACCGTGGCGGGCCTTCTTGTCATCCCACTCATTGCCCCACGGGTACTTCCGGCCATCGGTGCCCCGCGCCGCTTTTTCCCATTCCGCCTCAGTCGCTAGCCGCTTGCCCGCCCACTTGGCGTAAGCATCGGCCCCGTACCAGGACACGTTGACCATAGGAAAGTCGGCTTTTCCCGCCTTGGGCCGCCATGCGCCATTGACCTGCTCCAAACGCAGATGCTCATTGGTGGCGACGTACTCATGCCCCGCCTCGTCCTTGACCGCTTTCACCGCGTTAAGGAACGCGGCATATTGCGCGTTGGTGACTTCACACTTGTCAATATAGAAAGCCGGCAGCGTCACTTCGTGAATGGGTTTCTCCGCGGCGTCTTCATCGAGCGCTTTGCCGGAACTGCCCATAGTGAACTTGCCCTCCGGCACCAGCACCATGCCGTCCGGGGCAGCCTTCTCCGCGCTGTGCAGCAGGGCCGTGCCGGCCCACAGCAGCAGGGCCAGTGCCGCCAGCAAACCTTCTCGTGTGACCATGTTATGCTCCTTATTGCTCCAGCTCGATGAAACCGGCCTTCTCGACTTCCCATGAGCGGCCTTCGGTGCCTTGCCACATCAGCCACTGGTCGCCGGCGGTCTTGCGCACGGTCAGGTTGAACTCAAGCTTCGTCTGCCTGGCAGGATCAATGCCCAGCCCGGCCCAAGGTATCTTCCATTCCGCGGTCCAGTGCTTGTTGTCCACGATCTTCGCCGTGTAGACAACGCCTTGGGCAGCCTGCTTGACCACTGCGGCGGGCGCGCCTGCTTCATCGCTGCTCTCAAAATGGCTGTTCGTGTAACCGCGCAGGACGATGATCGGGGCGTCTTTCCCGGCGGCGGGATTGCGGAGCGCTACTTCCACCGCGTCGTCCTGGCCCCAGGTGCTCCCTTTGTTCAGCGGCGGCTGGGCTTCTACTTCATTCAGCATGCGGATGTAGAGGCACTGGGCATCGGAGGCCAACACCGCCTGGCTGCGCGGCACAATGACGTTGTGCTGGGGGTCCTGCATCAGCACGAGCACGTTGCCCTGTTGGCTGCTGGGACCGTCCCCAGGCTTGCCCGTCCAGTCGGTGGCAGGAATGGCGCCGTTTTCCGCACGCTGGACTTTGAAAACCGGCCGGTCGCTTTTGGTGCTTTTTGCCGGGGCCGCGGCAGGCGCGGGCGGCCCCTCCATTGGCCGCACGGTGTGCTGGACCGGCCAGGAAGCCCGCCGGGGGTCCTCGTACAGACCGATCTTCTCGAGGGGCAGGCGCTTGAACCCCAGCTTGTAAGCGGGCGAATCGTCCCGCAGTTGGAACTTCTCGTGAGCCGCGTCCTCAAAGAGCGGGTCCACCTGCACCAGGTTATCCTGCATGATCACGCCGGGTTTGGCTTTGGCTTCGATGCTGGTGTCCCATTTGCCGCCCCAGCAGATGTTCCGCAGCACCTGGTCATTCTTGGGGGCCATGGGGTCTTCATTCAGAATGTTGACGAGTTTCGGGTAACGCGAAGCCCACGGTTCGCTCTGATAAGGCAGGCTCTTCAGACTGTGCTCCAGGCCCTCGCGGCCGCTTTTGGCCCAGCCCAGGCCGCGCGCGTCAATGTGCAAGGCCGGGTTGCAGTCCACAAAGATGTTGTTCTCAATCGTGCAGTCCCGGCCGCCGCCAATGAAAGCGGGCCGGCTGGTCTTGTAGAACAGGTTGCCGTAGAGCGTGGCCGAACTCATCTGGTCGTCCAGGTAGATGCCATTGCAGCCGCGGCCCTGGAAACCGCACAGGTGGTGCAGGTAATTGTAGCGCAGCTCATTGCCCCTGAAGGTCCAGTCGCGTCCGGTGTAGATCGCGCCGGCGTCGTTGGATTCGTAACAGACGCTGTGGATTTCGTTGTACTCGATCACATGGTCGTTGCCGCTGAAGCCCATCGCCATGTGGGGCGCGTTGTGAATCAGGTTGTGGGACGCCCGGATGCCCACGCCGCCGATTATGATGCCCGGCTTGTAAATCCGGTTGACGCGGCTGTAGTGGTGAATGTGATTGTTGTCGGCCAGATGCCCGGCCGGGGTGAGCGTCTTGCGGTCGCCGCC
>JBEKKG010000638.1:0-4952 GCA_050010835.1 Planctomycetota bacterium | reverse complement strand
GCAGTATCATCGCGGCCAGGTACGCCGAGGTGGAAGTTGCGCCTTGATGCCACAGGCTCATTATAACCGCAGATGGACGCAGATGAACGCGGACATGAAGAAAGCTCTTCTACTATTTGTTCTGCTACCACGCAGAAGCCTCTTCTCCCTTGCCCCTCGCCCCTCGCCCCTCGCCCCCAGCGTGAGCGCGGCCCATGTTTGACCTGCTTCCTGGCGACCGTTTGTGGGGCCGCTTCCGTGTTGAAAGCGTGGGTGCCAACGGCGCGTGGCTCGCGCGGCTGCCTGGCCGCGCCGCATCTGGCGCCGGTGAGTTCGGCCCCAGTGTGCTCTTGCTGGCCTTGGAAAGGCAGGCAGGGCCGGCGCCCCTGGCAGAGTTGCTGTGCCTGGCGGGGGCCGCGGTACGGCTGCGCACGCGCACTGGACAACCGCAGGTCACAGCGGCGCCCGAACCAGGCACGCCGAGGCCCGAGCGGCAGCACGCGGTGCCGGGGGCCGCGGACCAGCCCAGCGCCTTCGTGGAACTGCCTCTCTTGGGCCATGTGGCCTGGATTGGCGATCCTGCGCGGGGCGGCATAGCCCTTGTTGAGGCGCCCGTTGCAACTCCGCTTGCCGAGAAGGTCGCTGCCGGCGGGGCGTTCAGCCCGCGGACAACCTTGGCCTTGTTGACCGACTTTTCCGCGTCACTGGAGGCCTTCGCTCAGATTGACGGGTTGGATTCGGCCGGCCGGAGCTTGTGGCGAGTCCTGGTGCGGCTGCTGCATCCTGGGGCAATAGTATTGCGGTCCGACCGGGCCTGCCTGGGAGTGCGCTTGGGTTTGGCTGAGCCAGCAAACGCCTTGGCGCCGCCGCGCTGGGCTGAGTTCCTTGCGCCGGAGCTTTACCGTGGCGAGTGCGCCGGCCAAGCGGCCTGCGTGTTCGGCGTGGCGCGGCTAGGGGCGTTCCTCATGGGCGCCATCGTGGAGCAGGCTGGGAGCGCGGGCGTCTCGCCCGCTGCGCCTTCGCAGGCTGGACAGCCTGCGCCACAAGATGCGCCTGAGACAGCTTGGTTTGTGCTGGCCGAATGGGCTTGCGGCAAGCGCGACCCCGCGCGTGAGTTTCTCGAAGACGCCAACGCCACGGGCATCCCCCAGGAACTGCGTGCGTTGCTGGCTGCGTGCCTGTCGCAGGACCCGGCCAACCGCCCGGACACGCTTGGCAAACTGCATGCGGCGTTGGAGGCCCTCGCCGGCTGCCCGTGGAATGCCGCAACAGCCGAGACGGCTGAGGCCGCGCCGGGTTCCGCTGCGGGACCGGGCGGCGAGGGCGCTGCGCAAGCCGGAGCACGCGGCAGCACCACGAGCACCGGCGCGGCGGCGCAGCTTGAAAACATGGCGGTCGTCGCAGCAGGGGCCTTTCTCTCCGGCGAGCAGAAGACGCCGCGCACGTTGCGGGCCTTCGCCATTGACACTCGGCCCGTCACCGAAGGGGACTACAAACGCTTCTTGTCCAGAGTGTGCCGGGCGCCGCGGCCAGGCGGGCCGGGCGCGCGGGAGCCGCAATACGACACCCATCCCGTTACGCGGGTCACGTGGTACGAGGCCAACGAATACGCGGAGTTCTACGGCAAGCGCCTGCCCACGATCTACGAGTGGGAGAAAGCCGCGCGCGGCACGGATGGCCGCAAGTTCCCCTTCGGCAGCGCCTACAGGGCCAAGGCCCCGCCGCGGCGAGCAGGCGGCAGCAAGGGCCGCGAAGTTCCAGGCACGGCCCCCGTCGGCCATTGCCCGGCAGAGGCCAGCCCCTACGGGGTCCTGGACACGGTGGGCAACGTGCTGCAATGGACCTCAACCGCGCGGCGGGCCGGCGAGCGGCTGTTCCGCGCCGTGAAGGGCTCCTGTTATCTCGACGGCTCGCCGGAACTGGCGCGCTGCACCAGCGTGCAGTATGTGGCGCCGGAGAGCGCCGAGCCGCATATCGGGTTCCGCTGCGTGAAAGACCTGGACTGAGATTTTCTATTTTCGATTTTCGATTTTAGATTTAGGCTGCGGAGGAAGCAGAGGAAGGCAGGGGGCCGCAGCGTGGCGGAAGTGCCCGTCGTTGTGATCACCGGTTTGGGTTGCGTCTCGCCCCAGGGGCGCGGCGTGGCGAAACTGTGGTCCGGGTTATTAGAGGGGCGCACGGCGTTTCGGCCTGTGACGTTGTTCGATGCGTCCATGTTTCGCAACCCGCTGGCGGGGGTCGTGGAAGGCTATCCCGCGGTTGCGCCGGCAGACGCCGGCGCCGGCGCCACCCGCGCGGCACGGATGCTGGTGGACGCGGCAGACGAAGCCCTGCGTGATGCGCTGGGGTTGCCGCCCGTTGTGGGGCAGGCCGGACAGCCTGCGCCACCGGGCATCGCCGCGGCTGTGGCCGCGGGCGGCGCGTTGGCGCGGGCCGCCATTGTGACGGGCACGAATTTCGGCGGGATGTCGGCCGCCGAGACGGCGCTGACCCACGGCGCCGGGGACATCTCCAAGGCGAGTCTGGCGCAGTATCTTTTTGGAGCGCCAGCCAGGGCCTTGGCCCGGAGTTTCGGCATCGCCGGGCCGCGCCTGAACCTGTCGCTTTCCTGCGCCTCGGGCACCGCGGCCATCGGCCTGGCCTGCGACATGATCCGGCGCGGCCGGGCCGAGGCCGCCTTGGCCTGCGGTTTCGACGAGTTGTCCTTGTTCATCTACGCGGGACTGTCCGCCCTGCGCGCTATGACGCCCGACACCGTGCGGCCCTTCGACAAGCGCCGCAAAGGCACGCTCTTCTCCGAAGGGGCCGGCGTGCTGGTGCTCGAAAGCGCGGCCCATGCCGCGGCGCGCAAGGCCCCGCGCATCTACGCGCGTGTGCTCGGCCGGGCCATGAACAACGACGCCTACCACATGACGGCGCCGGAACAAGAAGCGCACGGCATCCAAGCGCTGCTGCGCGCCGTCCTGGCTGACGCGCAGGTCGCACCCGAAGCCATCGAACACCTCAATCTGCACGCCACGGGCACGCCCTACAATGACGCCATCGAGACCAAGGCCGTGCACGCGGTCTTCGGCGCCAGGGGACGCGAGATACCCGTGGGCGCGGTGAAGAGCTCCATTGGCCATTGCATGGGCGCGGCCGGAACCATCGAGGCGGCCGTGGCGGTCCTGACGTTGCGTGAAGGCAAGGTGCCGCCTATTCTCGGACTGGATCCGGCGGAAAAGGACCCTGCTTGCGATTTGCTGACACCCACGGGCAAGCCGCTGCACGGGAACTTCAGAATCGTGCTGAAATCCTCTTACGGTTTTGGCGGGACCAACGCGGCAGTCGTGCTGGCACAGCCGTAGATGGGCGAGGGACGAGGGGCGAGGGGCGAGGGGTGCCGGGTGGCAAGTGACAAGAAGCCTGCCCGCGCGCGTGCTGTGTCCTGGCATAATTCCCATGCTTCCCATGATTCCCATCAGACCTGCCAGCGTGCGTAAGGGTTAGGAGAGCAAGCCCAATGGCCGAGATGACGGCAGCACAACGGGTAATGGCGGCTTTGCGCAGGGAAGAGCCGGACCGCATCCCGCATTTCGAATGGGCCGTGGACCGCAAGGTCCGCGAGGTCCTCTGCCCGGGTTGTTCCTATGAGGAGTTTGTCGTCCGCATGGACTGGGACGCGATACTCACCGCCCCCGACTTCAGCAAGGAGCAGGTTGCGCCGAACGTCTTCAAGAACGAGTGGGGCATCACGCGCCGCTACACCGGCGAGGAGGACCCTTTCCCCGTCGCGGGCCCGATCAAGACGCTGCAAGACCTGGAGCGCTACACTCCGCCCGACCCTCACGCCCCCGGCCGCTACAAGAGCCTCGACGCCGTGGTTCAGCAATTCAAAGGCCGGAAAGCCGTGGGCGTGCACCTTAACGACGTCTTCTCCCTGCCGCGCTACCTGCTGGGCTTCACCGAAGTGATGGAGGCGTTCTACGATTGCCCCGCCCTCATCGAGGGGCTGGTGGAACTCTCCGTCAACGTCAATCTCGAGATGGCCAAGGAAGTCGCCCGGCGCGGCGCGGATTTTGTCTTCACGGGCGACGATTACTGCTCGGCGCGCCAGCCGTTCATGTCGCCGGCGATGTTCCGCAAGTATCTCAACCCGGGGCTCCAGCGCGTGATGGGCGGTTTCAAGGCGCTGGGTCTCTATGTCATCAAGCACACCGACGGCAACGTCTGGCCGATCATTGACATGCTCGTGGACTCGGGGATTGACTGCCTGGACCCGATTGATCCCGTGGGCGGCATGGACATCGGCGCGGTCAAGGCCAAGTATGGCCGGCGCATCGCGCTCAAGGGCAACGTGAACTGCGCGCAGACGCTGACCTTCGGCACGCTCTCGGACGTCATCGCCGAGACCAAGGACGCCATCCGCAAGGCCGCGCCGGGCGGCGGGTACATTCTCTCTTCCGGCAACACGATTCACTCGTCCGTCAAACCCGAGAACTACTTGGCCATGCTCCACACCTTGAGGATGTACGGCCGCTATCCGCTGGCGCTGGAGCACTGGACGGGGAAGACAACGGATGGGTTCTGGGCCTGAGCCGATCTTGGATTGAACTGAACACAGAGGACGCAGAGGAACACAGAGGAAGGATCTTGGGTTTTGGATTGACGCGCACCAGATGGGAGAACACCCGCAGGAAGGAGCTAAGAAATGGATTGCCTCGTCGGCATTGACCTCGGTTCCACCAGCCTGAAGGCCGTGGTCTACGATGTGCGCGGCAAAGTCCTGGCTGCGGCCAGCCGGCCGACGGAACGTTTCCACCCTGAAGCGGCCCATCCTGATTGGACCGTATGGCAGCCGGAGCAAATCTGGGGCGGGACTGCCGCGGCGCTGCGCGAGGCCGTCGGGCGGCTCGACAACCCGGGCGCCGTGCGGGCCGTGGCCGTCACCGGCATGGGCATGGATGGTGTGCCGCTTGACGCGCAGGGGCGCT
>JBEKKG010000637.1:0-4956 GCA_050010835.1 Planctomycetota bacterium | reverse complement strand
CCGCGCCGGCTGTTTGGCGCGGCCTCATCCGTGCCAGCCGCGGGTAGCACGGATAAGCCGCCGCGTTGCGGCGGCATATCCGTGGCACAAAACCTGCAATTTCAACCGCGCGCGGTATACGTCTCTGCGCTACGTGGGCTTACTGCTCCTGGCGTTCTCAATGCTGTCCGTTGTTTCGGTTCCGGCTGCTGGGGAGGAAAGCGGCCTGGACGCGGAACTCGCCAAGGCGCGCGCGGCGAGCGGGTCTGAGGCCGTCGTTGCATACCGGGCGCTGGCAGGCAAGCACCCGCAACTCGCTGTCGTCTGGTACGAATTGGGCGAGGCGCTCTACACCCTGCAATCCTGGCAGGAAGCCCTCGAAGCCTATCAGCGCGCCGAAAAACTGGGTTTCAAGCCCGCCCTGATCCAAAGGCGCATCGGCAAGTGTCTGGAGAAACTCAAACGCTTCGCGGAGTCCGAGGCAGCCTTTCGCTGCGCCCTGAAGGCGGATCCTGGAGCTGTAGGGGCGCAGTTCGGTCTGGCCGTGGCCTTGTTCTATCAGGAGCAGGCCAGCGCGGCAGTGCCGTTACTCGAACAATTGGTCAAGCGGCAGGACGAATGGGGCGCCGCGGCGCGCGAGTACCTGGCGCAGTCCTACTACGATTGTGGCAACTATGACGCAGCGTTGGCTTTGGTGCAGGAACTGCTTGCGAAGAACCCCCAGGATTCGGCGTTCCGCTGGCTGGCGGGCCGCACCTTGTATAAGCTGCGGCGCTTCGACGAGGCGTTGCCGATTTTTCGCCAAGTGGTTCAGAGCGATGCCAAACGGGCCGAGTCTGCGCGTTATTATGAGGCGGCCTGCCTGGAGGGGTTGGGCCGCAGCCATGAGGCGGAAACAGAGTATCGCCAGGTCTCCCGTGGAGATTCCGAATGGGCCAAGGCCGCGCGCACCGAGGCCGCGAAGCTGGCCGGGCCAGCCTTGCATTTCACGTTGCTGTACAGCGGCGGATTCGACACCAATGTAATCCAGAACAACCCGGACGCCACGCCCGCAGGCCAGAGTGACAGTTTCGACCAGGTCTTCGCCGACCTGCAGGGGCGCGTGCTGAACACGCCGGACCTGAATATCTGGCTGGGGCTGGAGCATTTCGGCCTGTACTATCCTAAACTGGGGAGCAACGACTACATGCAGGATGCCCCTATGGCCACCTTCAACATTCCTGATGCCGGGCCGTTTGCTGCCATAGGCATTCGCTATCGGCTCAATTTCTCTCTGTTGGATGAGGAGTCCTATCGCAGGGAACATCACGCCGAAACCTTCGCCAACTACCAGACTAAGACCGACCGCCTGACCTTCGGGTTGTCTTACGGCGACAACAAGTATTACGGCGCCTACTCAGAGGTTGGCGGTCCTGAAATCGGGGCCTTCATTGACTATCGGCGGCAACTGCCAGGATGGGAGCATGAGCTGCGCCTGCGCCTTAACTCAGAACAGCGCTTCAGCCAACTGGATACGGAACAGCGCACGGTGCAGCGCGCGCGCTTGCAATACCGGACCCGCATCGTCTCAGCGGTGTTCTGCGAGCTAGAGGCGCAGTACCGGCGGGCCGACTACCCGAGCAGCCAGATCACCACGGCGGGTGGCGTATCCGCGCCGCGCCGCTCTGACAGCCTGTGGGGCAGCGAACTCCAGTTCGACGGGCAGGTCCAGCACCACGTCTTCATCAACTGGGGTTATAGTTTCGAACGCCAAGGGTCCACTCGCACCTTTGAGCGATACGCCCGCCACCAGGTGAGTGCCGGTTTCACGTTGCTGTTTTAGGCGTCAAAAATTATGCCAACAGATTTGGGCCAATCTCGTTGTGCCTGTAAAGGTGTGGGATGACATTGCACGTGAGTGTCATTGCGCAAAGGGCGCTGTGAGGCAGCGAGTTGACCAGCGGGTTGACTGAGAGGCGCCGCCGGTGTTCTTCCGGCCTTGCGTAGCAGGATACGGTGGCCCAAGAAGTGCGAGAAGCTCGCGCCGCGTGCTTTTTTTCAGTCTCCGAGCCGCGCGCGTAAGCAAGCGGCAATGTCCGCTCCCTCACGGTCGCGGCTCGGACTGAACGGTTGCTTTTTTTCTCTTGTTTCAGGGACCGGTGATTCCGCGTGACAGCAAGGAACCAAGGCCCTCAAGATGCTGAACTCATCCGCGCCTGCCAGCAAGGCCAGGCGCAGGCCGGCGTGGAGTTGGTGGATCGGTACTGGGACCGGGTTTATGCCTTCGCTTTTCGCCTGACCTCAAACCAGGCTGATGCGGAGGACATAGCCCAGGAGGTGTTTTTGCGCGCCTTTACCAGACTTGAGGAGTTTGAGCCTGGCGGGCAGTTCAAGGCCTGGCTGCTGCGCATTGCCACGAACTTCTTCCTTGATGAGAAAAAAGCGGCCAAGAGCAGGGAAGTGGCCTTGGATGAAACACATGAGCCGCCGCAACGTGGGCCAACCCTGGAGCGAAGCCAGGAGCAGCACGAGCTGCTGGCGGCTGTGGACGAAGTTATGCAGACCTTTTCCAAGGAACAGCGCACGGTTGTGTTGTTGCGCGCAATGGAGCAAATGGAGTATACTGAGATTGCAGACATACTCCGCGTGAAGGAGAGCACTGTCCGCTGGCATATGTATGAAGCGCGCCGCATAATGCGGAGCAGGTTGAGCGAGAAGTTTGACTTGGAGGCGCTGTGCCATGAGTGACCAGGGGATTAAATGCGGGCGCGCAGCAGTCCTGATGAACCAGCGCCTGGACCATGAGATTTCCAGCGAGGAGGACGCGGACTTTGAGCGCCACTTGCTGTCCTGCCCGCGCTGCTCGCGCGAGATGCGCCAGGCGCGCGGCCTGGACCGCTTGCTGACCATGCTGGATGTCCCGCCCGCGGAAAGGGCCCGGGAGGCCACCAAAGAACGCATCGCTCAGTTGCTGTCCCGGCCAGCCCTGGTCCTGGTGCCGCAGCCCAGAACAATCAAACGGCGTTTGCCGCCTTGGCGCTGGGTGGCCGCCGCACTGTTGCTTGGCGCGCTGGTCCCGTCCTTCTACTTGTGGCGGAACAGCGCCCGCTCCTTGCCGCCTGCCCCGCCGCCGCTCCAAGCCCAATTCGAGGATCGTCCCGCAATCCTCGAAGCGCTTAATCGGGATGTGCTGGCCGCAGCGGCGCTCCAGCCCGGGACGCAAATGGCGCGTGTACACGAAGAGCTCACGAGCCATCTGGTCGAGGCGCTGATCTTCGAACGCGACGATGCGGCGGCTGTGCGCGAGGCAGGCATCTCCTATCTGCGCGCGTTCCACCGCGCCGTCTTGCCTGAGATTCGCGCCGGCTTGATTGGGGCCGAGCGGGGCAGGGAATTCGACGCCCAGCGCCAGAAACTGGGCCGGCTGGGTTTGGGTGGTGACGCCACCGTGGCCGCCGCGGAGGCCATGAGCGCCTACGCCATGCGGTTGCTGCAGGGCCGCATTACGGACCAGCCTCTTGTCGCAGTTCCGCAGCCGGGGACCTCGCTGCTGGCGGTGTTGAGCGAGACCTCGCTGGCCATGTTCGAGACCACCGCGCCGCTGCAGCGTGCCGAAAAACTGGGCGCCCTGGGCTCCTTGGTGGCGGCGGAGTTGGACAAGGCGCCTCTGGCGCCGGCGTTCGTGGCGCGCCTGCTGGATATGGAGCTGCACCTCAGCACCGGCGGCCTCTTGGCGCAAGCCCGCCGTGCGGCTGGCGAGCCCGCTGCCCGCGCACGGGTATTGCAGATTCTTAACGAAGACGCGGCCCGTTTGGCCGGCTTGCTGAAGCACAGCCAGTTGCTGGCACCGCAACAACAGCAGGCCTTGCGTGCGGGGGTAAACGGCGCGCAGGAAGCCAATGCGGCGTTGCAGGAAGAACTGCGCAAGGCCCCGGGTGCCGCCCCCGTTCCTGGCGGCCCGGACGGTAAAAAGGATGGGGCGGCTTTGCCCGCCACGCCGGCACAACCTGCGGCGGTTGGGGGCGCCCCGCTGGACGCCGCCGCGCGTCCTCCGGACACCCCGGCGACTGCCCCGGCGAATGCCGCGCCGCCCCAAAAGCCGGAGGAAGTGGCAAACCTGCTGCCGGGCGGGAATCCTGCTAACACGCCAGCCGGGATTAACCTAACGCCTCAGGTCCTCCATGAGCAGGCCAAGCTGCCGGCAGCCGTGAACCCGGCCAGTGCGCGGCCGGGTCCTGCCCAAGAGGCCAACGTTGAGAAGCAGACCGTGCCGGCGGCTGGGTTGGTAACCGAGGGACCCACAGGCGCGCAGCCGGGTCCTGCCAACGGGGCCAACGTCGGAGGGCAGACCGTGCCGGCCGCTGGGCCGGCAGCCGTGAACCCAACCGGTGCACAGCCGGGGCCTGCCAATGGGGCCAACGTCGGAGGGCAGACCGTGCCGGCCGCTGGGCGGGTAGCCGTCGGACCCGCGGGCGCACAGCCGGATTCTGTCGGCGGGGCCAGCCTCGGCGGGCAGAACGCGCCGAACGCCGGGCCGGTAATGGATTCCAGGCAAACAACGGGCCAGCCGGCCCAGGCTATGGGTGAATCGCAGGGCCTGGACCACGGCAACGAGGTTGCTGGACACAGAGGCATGGACGAGGCCACTGGCCCACCAGCGGCCGCTGACCACGTTGAGAAACCAAATCATCCCGACCGTCCCGAACGCCCCGACCAAGCCGAAAAACCCGAACGTCCTGACCGGCCCGATAAGCCTGAGAAGCCGGATACGCCGGGAAAGCCTGAGAAGCCAGACCGGCCCGGTGATCCGGGTAACCCAACCAGCTCCAGCCATAGTGGCAACAGCAACAGTGCCAGCGGCAGCAGCAACGGTAACAGCGGCAACGGTAACAGTGGCAATGGCAATGCCAACAGCGGCAACGGTAACAGTGGCAGTGGCAATGGTAACAGCGGCAATAATGGCAACAGCGGCAACGGCAACAGTGGCAACGGCAATGG
>JBEKKG010000636.1:0-4963 GCA_050010835.1 Planctomycetota bacterium | reverse complement strand
TCATCCGGAAAGGCGGCGGCGCCTTCCGCGACATGGGCGTGCACGCGCTCGACGCCGCCTGGTGGCTGCTGGGCAGACCAGAGCCGCGCACCGTCACCGGCGTGGCCGGCGCCAAGTTCGGCCCGCGCGGCGCGGGCTACTGGGACTTTCAAACGCCGGAGCGGAAGGTCTACTCCCAGTATGCCTGCGACGATTACGCCGGCGGCTTCATCCGCTTCGCGGGCGGCGCCGGCATGCAGATCGAGAGCTTCTGGGCCTCGCACCAGCCGGAGGAGTTCCAGATCGAGTTGTTCGGCACGGAGGCCGGCGCGCGCATGAGCCCGCTGACGATTTACCGCACCGAAGGCGGCGTGCCCCAAGACATCAGCATGAAGATCCCCAAAGGCCCGACGGCCTGGGACAACATCGCCGGCCATTTCATCGAGTGCATTCTGGATGGCGTTCCCTGCTCGGCCCCGTTGCGCCACGGCATGGTCGTGCAGCAGATGCTCGAAGGGCTGCTGCGCAGCGCCGCACAGGGCAGGGAAGTGTCGCTGCGCTGACGACCTTGCCGGCGCACTGAGGGTAGCGATGTACGATTGGCTGCAAGAACTATGGAGTTGGCTCCTCAAGGACCTGGGCTGGTTTCTCGAGCCCAGGCACTGGGCCCTGAACGTCCAGCGCTTCTTCGCCTCGCTCTGCATCATCGTCGCCGCCGTGCTCACGATCCGGCTGGTCCGCCGCATTCTTACCCGCATGGAGGCACGGGTCGAACGCCTCCGCGGCATCGTGCGCCGCCGCAGGATCGAGACCATCACGTCTCTGGTTTCCAACACCGTCACGTACGGTGTCTATATCGCTTCGGCTTTCGCGATTTCTGCTTTGTGGTTCTGGGGCCTGGTGGAAAGCTCCTTTCTGGCTTTCGGCAGCGCAGCCGTGGGCGCGGCGATCGGCTTCGGTTCGCAAGGCCTGGTGCAGGACATAATCACCGGCCTGTCCATCCTCGTGGAGGACCAACTGGCGGTGGGCGATTACGTGGATCTGGGGGGCAAGGCCGGCGTGGTTGAGGAGATCGGGCTGCGCGTCGTCAAGCTGCGCGACCACTTCGGCGTCCAACACATCGTCTTCAACCGCAACATCGCTGGCGTCAGCAACTACAGCAGCGGCGCGGTCGAGGCGCTGGTGGATGTGCCGCTGGCGAAGGCCGAAGACGGTGAAGCCGCCACACGCGTGGCGGCGCTGGTCTGCCGCGACATGGCCGCTGAGCTGCCCTACTTCCGGGACGTGCCGGAAGTCGAGGGCGTGCGGCAAAGCTCAACCCACGACGTCTTCCTGCGCCTGCATCTGCGCATCCTGCCCTTCCAGCAGGATCTGGTGAACCCGCTTTTCGTGGAGCGCCTCAAGCGCGCTTTTGCCGCCGCGAGGATCGTGGTTCCCGAGGACCGCGTCCGTTTCCTCATCGTCAGCGGCCTGTTCAGCCAAGCCGTGGCCAAGGGCAAGTCCGGGGTGTCTTCGAAACCGCAGAGGGACGCAGATAGCGGGGCGCGGGGTTCGGGGTTCGGGGTTCGGGGAGCGTAGCCCGCATCCCGCACCCCGAACCCCGAACCCCGCTCCCCGCTTCACAATTCGTGTACCGTGCCGCGCTGGTTCTGGCGCGAGGAGAAAATCTGCGTCCCGGCGCCGCTGGCCAGGGCCACTTCCTGGGCAGCACGGAAGGCCAGGCCCGGTTCGTTGCACTCCTGGCTGAGGTGCAACTGGACCAGCACTCGCGGACCGCCGTTGGCGCCGTGTTCCAAGACCTGGCGGAAGGCCTCCGCGGCCTGCTTGTTGGAGAGATGCCCCTCGCGGCCCAACACGCGCTCAATCAGATATGCCGGCCGTCCGCTGTTGCGTTCCAGCGCTTCATCATGGTTGAACTCCAGCGCCAGCAGGTCCACGCCCGCCACGGCGCGGGCAAGCGCGGCGCTGAATTCACCCAGGTCCGCGAGGTAGGCCAGCTTGACCCAGCGTTCAACGGCGGAGGCGGGCGAGACGCCCGCGCTCCCAGCCTGCGCCACGAGCCGCGCCTCAATCCTGAAACCGAACGTGGGCGGGCTGTCGTGGGGCAAGGGGATCGGCTGAACACGCATGAGGACCGCTGCGCTCTGGCCGCAACCCGCTGCCTGCAAGCCGCTGTTGGTCTGCGCCTTCTTGTCCGGCGCGATGGACAACGGGACTTTGGGACGGATGTGGAACTCTTCATCGCCGAAGACCCACACCAGGCCCTTGTCCCGCAGCTTGTTGAAGTAGCGGCCGCCTTCGAAGTGGGCCGCGTGCCGTCTGTGGCAGAAGAACTGCACGCCGTGTTCGGCCAAGAGCGCCAGGCAGCGTTTCCGGATGTGGTCGGTGTGGGTGTGGGTGAGCAGGACGGCATCCAGCGTCTTCCAGTGCGCTCCGGCCCCCGCCATGCGCGCGGCCAGTTCGTCCGGAGGAAAGCCGGCGTCAATCAGCAACTGGAGGTGGGGCGTCAGCAAGAGGGCCGCGTTGCCTTTGGAGCCGGAACCGAGCACGCAGAACTTCGCATTCATGGGGGGAGAGTCTAGCAGGGCGGCAGCAATTGGGAATCCACCGATTGTGGATTTGTGCCACGGATATGCCCTCGCACCGCGAGGGCTTATCCGTGCCCGCCGTGGCCGCACGGATGAGGCCGGGCCAAACAACCGGCCCGGCCACATCCGTGGCACAAACCGGTGAGTAATCTCCTGCGAATTCTCCTTTCTTGGCGTCCTCGCGCAGCTTATAATTCCCAGCGAACATTCCGGCCTTGCAGCGGCAACAGTTCAAGGAGTGCTTGTGGCAAAACGCGCGCTTATCACTGGCATCACCGGTCAGGACGGTTCGTACTTGACCGAGTTCCTTCTGGCCAAAGGGTATCAGGTGCATGGCATCGTGCGCCGGGCCTCGACCTTCAACACGGAACGCCTCGACCACCTTTACCGCGATTTCCACGACCCGCAGGCGCGCTTGTTTCTGCACTACGGCGACCTCAGTGACGCCACGGCGTTGCGGCGCATCCTGGAAAAGGTCCAGCCGGACGAGGTCTACAACCTGGGCGCGCAGTCGCACGTCAAGGTCTCTTTCGAGCAGCCGGAGTATACCGCCGACATCGTGGCGACCGGCACGCTCCGTCTTTACGAGGCCATCCGCGACTACATCCACGTTTCCAAGAACAAAGTGCGCATTTACCAGGCCGGGTCATCCGAAATGTTCGGTTCCGCGCGCCCGCCTCAGAATGAAGCCACGCCGTTTCATCCGCGCAGTCCCTATGCGGTGGCCAAGGTCGCGGCTTACTGGTACGGCGTGAATTATCGTGAGGCCTACGGCATGTTCATCAGCAACGGCATCCTCTTCAACCATGAGTCGCCCCGGCGCGGCGAGACGTTCGTCACGCGCAAGATCACGCGCGCGGCGGGGCGCATCAAGATGGGTCTGCAGCGCGAGCTCTTTCTCGGCAACCTCGACGCCAAGCGCGACTGGGGCTACGCCGGCGACTACGTCGAAGCCATGTGGCTCATGCTCCAGGCCGGCCAACCGGACGATCTCGTCATTGCCACAGGCCGGTCGCGTTCCGTCCTAGAGTTCCTCCAGGAAGTCTTCGCACTGCTGGGGCTGAAGTGGAAGGAGCATGTGCAGGTGGACCCGCGGTACTTCAGGCCGGCTGAGGTGGATTCCCTGCAAGGCGACGCCTCCAAGGCCGAGCGGGTTCTGGGCTGGCGGGCCAGAACGGACTTCAGCGCGCTGGTGAAGATGATGGTGGAGCACGACCTGGAACTGGCGCGCCAGGAATGCACGCTGGCCCAATCCGGCCACAGGGTGGCCCCGCGGGGGGCGCTGAACGTCTAGCCAGCCTACTTCTTCTCTTCGGCCTTCTTCTCGCCGCCACGGGCCGGAAAGAGCTTGGCCAGTTGCTCCTCTTTCAAGACCGGCGTGAGCGCCTTTTTGTATTCTTCGCGCGGGTTGAAGCCCATTGCCTCGGCCAGCTTCTGGAACGCCGCCCGCATAGCATCCCTGTCTTGGGCCTGGCGGGCTTTGTCAACTGCTTCCTGCGCTTCGGCCGCGCCCGGTTTCTTCGCCGCAGTCCCGCGAGCTCCCGTGCCCAGCAGTCCGCTGCCGGAAGTCGATTTGGGGTTGTCGGGTGAGTAGTCGAAGCAATCCTCCGAAACGTGCCCGACCGCCTTGGGCCGAAACTTGATCTCAGGTTGGCGACAGAAGTGGAAGACCGGCTCCCACGCGTTCTTGAATCGATTGCCCCAGCCGCCTGGCACACCGTTGTCCGTCTTGCGCCAGCAAAGTTCATCGACGAAGCGCCAGCCCCACTGCCGCTTGTGCGCCAGGACGAGATCCATCACGTACAAACTGCGCTCGCCATCCTCGGCGTGAGGTTTGATGTTGAGAAAGTACGAGCCGTCGAGCGCGAGGATCGCCTGGATGTTGGCGGCGACATCGCGAAACCAATCGCAGTACTCTTCCGGAGGCACCGGCTTGAAGCCACTGGTGGAATCGTACTCGCGCTGCGTGGCGTAGGGCGGCGAAGTAATCACCACGTTCGCGCGCGTCCCTTCGAGGACCTTCTCGACGACATCGAAGTCGCGGCAGTCGCCGCAGATCAGCCGATGGTTTCCGATCAACCACACGTCGCCGGGCTGGGTGATCGGCTGGCTGGGTGGTTCCGGAATCGGCTCTTCGTCTTCCGGTTCAGAACCATCACCGTCATTCGCCAGCAGCGCTTCCAACTCGTCGTCAGAGAATCCAACGAGCCGGAGGTCCAGGCCCTCGTGCTCCAGATCGGTGAGTTCCGCCGCTAGGAGCTTTTCGTCCCATCCAGCGTTCTCCGAGAGCTTGTTGTCCGCGATGATGTATGCGCGCCGCTGAGTCTCGGTTAGGTGGTCCAGCACGACGACCGGCACTTCCGGCAGACCCAACTTCCGCGCCGCCAGCAGACGAC
>JBEKKG010000635.1:0-4969 GCA_050010835.1 Planctomycetota bacterium | reverse complement strand
GGTGTAGGCCGATCGACCACCCAGGCAGTGGTCGCCGCTCAACAGCGTGACGGCCGCGCCCTGCCGGCTGTATGCCGCCGGCAGGCCGATCTCGAAGAGTTCGTTGAATTCCCGCATGTCCCCGCCCCAGGACGGCGCCTGGAACCAGTCGCCCTCCAGCGCCAGCGCGGCAAAGTTGTCGGGGTTGAACGCGGGCCACAGGCCCTCGCAGGGCGAGCGCCCGAAGCTTTCCACCAGTTGGCCGTAGAACCCGCGCTGCGCTTTCACCCCCTTGAAATAGGGCAGGTATTCGGCGAGCGGGTCGCTGCTGATGCCCATGCAGTTGAGCGCCGTGCCCGTGCAGCCCGCGCCGATGTACGCGGCAATCTCGGCGGTGAAGAGCGCCACGCTCTTTTTGAGGCGTTGATACGGAAAGTTCTCGTGCTCCGACTGAATGTCGCTCACGCCGCCCGGCAGCAGCGCCGCCTGCCGCCCGATCGAGTGCGCTTTGTCGAGCAGGCCCGTCGGGGTGTCGTCCGTGTAAAAGCCGCCGCCCGGCCGCCACTTCACCACGCTGTCCTGCGAGCCTGCCAGGTTCTTGGCCCAGTCGGCGCACCCATAGCCGCTGTAGGACGTTTCGCCCGTCATCAGCCCCAGCGGCAGGGCGGGCGCGACGGTGTCCACGGCCGCTCTGATCCAGGCCAGCAGGTCTGCAATATAGCGGCGGTTGTGCGCCAGCCACTTGCGCCGCAAGGCCAGGCGGTCGTCGCGCGAGCCGGAGCTGAACGCCTTCTTAAGTTCCGTGCGCGTCCAGGCCGTGCCGCTTTCTTCCGCGAACCGCGCCAGGCAGCGCTCGCAGAAACAGGCGAAGCGGATCGCGCCGGCATGGCTTTCCAGGCGCACGTCGTCATCCACCCAGATGAAGTCCGGCTGTGCCTGCGCCAGCGCGGCGTACACGTCTTTCAGGTACGCGCGCATGGCCGGGTCGCTGGCGCAATAGCAGCTTGGCGAGACCGCGCCGTCCACGTCCACCAGGTGCTGCCAAGGCTCGCGCAGGGAATGCTCCAGGTTCTCGTCCAGATGCCCGAGCGTAGCCAGATGGTTGATGCCCGCGCGCAGCCCGAGCGCTTTGCAGAGAGGGATGAGAGCTTTGAGTGCCGCCGCGCGCTCTTTGAGCGTCTGCAGCGGCAGCGGCGGGTGCGTGAAGCCCGTGAAGAACGCGACTTCCTCAATGGCGCCGCGAAATTCCTTGAGCAGCGACAGCAACTCTTCGAACCGGGCCTGGTCCTGCCACACCAGCGTGCTGATGCGCAGCGACACAACGGCGTTCTGCGGCCGGACCTTCTCGTCTGCCATGGCGCTTCCTCCTGTGGTCGGGACCCCCGGCGCGCACACCGCGGCCAGCGCTGCCCCTGTGGCTTTGAGGAACTCTCGTCGTTTCATAAGCGTTCGGATCGTAGCCCGGCGGCAGGATTCGCACAATAGCCAATTGCGCCGGTTCACTTCGGCGTCAGGGCAAGCGCAACGCGGGGCCTCGGAATCTCAGCCACGGTCTTTTCCCAGACGGCGGCCCGGTCTTTGTTCAGGACCGAGACGCGGAAGTTCTGCAGGCGTTCCATGCAGATTTGCGTCCTGTTCCAGATGACCGCCGCCTCAAGGTCGTATTCCTCGCCCAGGTCCACTTCCCACCACGGCCCGTCCTCCACCTTGGTGTGTGTGACGGAGTTGGCCTCGTACGTCCCATCGGTATTGCCATCCACGGCTCTCTCCGGCACGCCGCCGCAATCGAGGCTCGACTGGCTGGCCGCCTTGTGCAACGCCACGTTCTTGTCGGCGCTGAAAACCTGCACTTCAGCCAGCGACAGGATCCTCCCCTGGCCGAGGTTCTCGATGCGGACGAACCTGCCGCGGACGGCTGGCGGACTTTTCAGCTCTCCCAGCAACCGCTCGGCTTCTGCCGCCGCGGGAGTGGCCCGGTAGGTCGCGGTGAGTTCGCGAAGCCGTGTCCGGTACTCCCACAGCTCGCCGGGGTTGTTCTGGAACCAGGCTTTGTGGTCAGCCAGCAGCTTCTCGCCGCGCTGGCTCCGGAAGTCCTGCATTTCTTTCTCGGCCTGCTTCTCGCGTTCAGCCAGCGACAGCGGCTGCGCCGCGGCCGCGGCCTTGGCCGCGGGTTCCTCGCCGCTGGTTTTCAGCGGGGGGCGGACAGGATCGGGGCTGTTCGCCCCGGCGGGCTCAGCAGGCTTGGCAGTGGGGCGCGTTTCCTTTGAAGCGGCGGTGGGCTTATGGGTGTCGGCGGCCGCCGTCCTTGCGCTGCCGCCCTTCCCCTTGCACAGCAGGGCGAGACCCGCGGTGAAAAAACAGACGCCGAGGACCACCGCTCCCACGGCAAACAGTCTCTTCGCCGTCTTCTCCTGCGGCGGGATTTCCCCGCCCGCCGGCTTGGGTGCGTGCGCAGTGGCGCTGCGCCGGGCGCCAGCAGGAACGGCAGGGGCGCTGGACGTTGTTCTTCCGGCAGCAGGCCTCTGGCGTGGGGCGGACGGTGCGCTGGCTGTATCGGGCGGCCGCGGTACAGCTCCGCTGCGCCGCGTGTCTGGCGCGACGGCGCTTGCGGTCAGAGACGCGCAGGCGCCGCAGAGCCAGGAGCTTTCTGCGGTCTGGACGGCACGGCCCGCAGCCACGTCGGCTTCCGGCACGCGCCGCCCGCACTTCTGGCAGTAGACGATAACCATTCCAATCCCAGCCCAGCACGTCCGGATGGGCAGTGTAGCAGAACCGCATCCCGGCACAAGACCGCATGTCCCGCGGGTGCCGCATTCCGGGGACATGACCCGATTTCCAAACAGCCGGAAATCGGGTCATGTCCCCGGAATGCGCGAACCGCAATTTTCTTCTTGTATTTGTGCGCCGGTTACTCAACGCTGGGCAGCGGCATACATTCAATGGTGCTGTGGCCGGAGGCGCTTGCCTATGGGGATCACTGCTGTTGTTCTCAGCTTGATGGTGCTGCTGGCCGGATGGCCGCTTGCCGCAAGGGGTGGCGAGGCGCTCGAGTTGCACGTGGCGCCGAACGGCGACGACGCGTGGTCCGGGCGGCCGGAGCAGCCCAACGCTGCTCGCTCGGACGGGCCGATGGCGTCGCTGGCGGGGGCGCGTGACGCCCTGCGCAAGGCTCGCGCAGCCAATGCGCCCGCCGCGCCGGCACGGATTGTGGTCGCCGCGGGGACGTACCTGGTTACGGGGCCGCTCGTGCTGGGCCCCGAAGACGGCGGCACAGCGCAGGCGCCCGTCCAGTACGTGGCTGCGGCAGGCGCCCGGCCGGTCTTCAGCGGCGGGCGCAGGATCACGGGCTTCCAGGCGGACGCGGACGGCCTTTGGGTGGCGAAGGTCCCCGATGCCGCCGCGGGCAAGTGGTACTTCGAGCAACTCTTCGTGAACGGCCGCCGCGCCACCCGCGCGCGCACCCCCAATAAGTTCTGGTTCCATCTGCTGGATGTGCAGGAGGAGCCGCTCGGGCCTGCGGCCGAGAAGCGCCCCAGCAAGGCGCGGCAGACTATCTTCCTCAGGCCCGAGGATTTCGCTCCCTTGGCGGCGCTGACGCCTGAGGAACTGAAGGACGTGAACCTGGTCGTCTACCACGCCTGGGACAACACGAGGCGGTTCATCGAACGCCTGGATTTGCAGGAGCACGCCATCGTCACCAGCGGCGAGGGCATGAAACCGTGGAACCCTTGGCGGAAGAACTCCACGCTGGTCCTCGAGAACTTCAAAGCGGCGCTCGATGCCCCAGGCGAATGGTTCCTCTCCCGCGACGGCACGTTGTACTACAAGCCGCTGCCGGGCGAGGACCTCGCCAAGGTGGAGGCCATCGCTCCCGTGGCGGAGAAGTTGCTGGTGCTGCGGGGCGAGCCAAGCGCGGGGAAGTTCATCGAGGGCCTCACGTTCCAGGGCTTGTCGTTCCAGCACACGCAATGGCTGACGCCGCCCGGCGGTTTCGAGCCGATGCAAGCCGCGGCCGGCATCGAGGCGGCGGTGATGGCTGACGGCGCGCGGAACGTGGCGTTCGAGAACTGCGAGATCGCGCACGTGGGGACGTACGCGCTCTGGTTCCGCAAGGGCTGCAACGAGTGCGCCGTGCGGCATTGCCATGTCAGCGACTTCGGCGCGGGCGGCGTGCGGATCGGCGAACCCGAGGGCGCCAAGAACGAAAACGAAAGCACGCATCACATCACGGTGGACAACAACATCATCCGCCACGGCGGCTACATCTTCCCTTGCGCCGTCGGCGTATGGATCGGGGCCAGCCCGGACAACCAAGTGACCCACAACGAAATCGCCGACATGTTTTACACCGGGATTTCGGCCGGCTGGCGCTGGGGGTACGCGCCCAGCGTCTGCAAACGGAACACGATCAGTTTCAACCACGTCCACCATCTCGGCCAGGGCCTGCTCAGCGACATGGGCGGCATCTACACGCTGGGGCCGTCGGAGGGTTCGGTGGTCGCGAACAACGTCTTCCACGACATCTATGCCTACTCCTACGGCGGCTGGGGCCTGTACACGGACGAGGGCAGCACGGGCATCCTCTTCGAGAACAACCTGGTCTACGACACGAAGACGGGCAGCTTCCACCAGCACTACGGCAAGGACAACATCATCCGCAACAACATCCTCGCCTTCAGCAAGGAGCACCAGATCCAGGCGACGCGCGTGGAACAGCATCGCTCCTTCACCTTCGAGAGAAACATCGTGTACTGGACCACCGGCCCCACGCTGGCCGGGCCGTGGACCAAGCTGCAGTTCGAGGCGCGGAACAACTGCTACTGGAATGCCGCCGGAGCGAAGGTGGAGTTCGCCGGCAAGCCGCTGGAGGAGTGGCAGAAAGCGGGCCACGAAGCCGGGACGATCATCAGCGATCCGCTCTTCGAGAACGCCGAGAAGCACGACTTCCGGCTGAAGGACGGCTCGCCGGCGCTGAAACTCGGCTTCCAGC